>NZ_JPGZ01000006.1:0-262495 GCF_003351125.1 Mesotoga sp. Brook.08.YT.4.2.5.2. | reverse complement strand
TCTTTTGATGACTTGAAGAATCAGCTGGACATGAAACGCCTGCGCATTCACAGTGCTGCTTCTATGGATGGCAGACTCTTTGTTCAGTTCATTGCCTTGATCCTTATGAGTGCTTTGAGAAAGAAAATGCGTGATACAAAACTCATTGAGAAATACACCGTCCGAGAACTCCTTCTCGAGATGGAAACATTAACTCAGGTACGATATTCAGGCAAGTACGGTCATATCCTTACTGAGATTACCAAACCACAACGCGAAATACTCCAGAGTCTGAAGATTCAACCAAAGTCATAGGTATAATTTGTCCGGGAAATTAGGGTGGTCTCCGAATTAGTCATGAGAAGCATTCTAGAACAAGTATTGAAATTTATCGCATCGATAGAGCCGATTTCTCTGCTAATCTAGTACGTAATCCAAATCATAAATTTTATATAGCAAAACGTTACCGGCCAAGACGCCGTCAGTTTATGGGTTAGAGAAAAGTTCTCCTTTTGAAGCTCATTCCAGAATTGTTTATCGGTATTCTAAAGAAGAGATCATGAACACTCGGTGTCTTCGTCTCAAAAACCGATACAACCAGTTCACAAACAAATTATAATATAATAAAAGAATCATAAGAAAAACACCCGACATTCGGTGAGCGAACACCGAGACTATGTCTTCATCTTGACAGAATTCAGATCAGTGTGCCGCTCCTTCAGCAGAATATGTCACCTAACCAAACATGGTCTTGAGATCGTCACTGACAATTAGACTAGCTTCAGTCATCTCCAGAATCTCGTCTACACTTACTTCATTTGACTTCTCTCGCAGAAGAAGACCACGTCTTGTAGGCTGAATTACTGCTAGTTCTGTGACTACTAAATCGACTGGCCTGTTAGAAGTAACAGGAAGAGTGCACTCTTTGACAATCTTCGGCAGTCCCTTAGATGTATGTGTCATTGCAACTATAACTCGCTTAGCTCCGGTTACCAGATCCATTGCACCACCCATTCCGGGAACCATCTTCCCGGGAACCATCCAGTTGGCAAGAATTCCGCGTTCATCGACCTGCAGCCCTCCAAGTACCGTAATGTCAAGATGCCCTCCTCTAATAATCGAAAAAGACATCGCGCTGTCAAAGGTAGCTGAACCCGGTAAAGCCGTTATATACTGGCCTCCCGCATTTGTTAGATCTCTGTTCGCCATACCAGCTTCCGGAACGGGCCCCATTCCTATTATTCCGTTCTCTGACTGAAAATAGACTCTAATACCCTCCGGAATGAAGTTCGAAACTAGAGTTGGAATACCAATTCCTAGGTTTACTAGATCCCCATCACGCAGCTCCATTCCAATCCTTCTCGCGATTATCTCTCTTGCATCTATCATTGAGCTGCCCCCCCGACTACAATATAGTCAACCAGAACTCCCGGAATATGTATTTCATCAGGCGTTAGCGCACCAACAGGTACTATCTCTTCCACTTCTGCGATTACTGTGTCACACGCTAGAACAATTAGCGGGTTGAAGTTTCTTGCGGTTAAAGAAAAGACGAGATTGCCATAGTAATCGGCCTTCTTTGCCTTCACTAGTGCGTAATCAGCTCTAAGCGGCAACTCAAGAAGATACTCCCGTCCCTCTACAGCAACCACTCTCTTCCCTTCTTGAATGACAGTACCAACGCCTGTTGGAGTTAGAATTCCTCCAAGCCCTACTCCTCCTACTCTTATTCTCTCAGCCAGAGTCCCTTGAGGAATCAGTTCCACTTTAAGCTCACCCTCCATCATTTGACGTTGTGTTTCTGGATTAGTGCCGATATGAGATACAATCACTTTACATGCGCACTTGTTCACAATAAGCTTACCTATACCCTTATCGGGAAAAGCGGTGTCATTTGCAATCACCGTCAACCCTCTGATCTTCTTGGTAATGATCTCATTAATAAGATTGTCGGGGGACCCGCATCCCAAGAATCCTCCTACCATCACGGAAGAATCTTCACTAACAGTTGAAACTGCCTCACTGATATCCACAATCCTCAAGGGAACTCCTCCTTTAAAGCATAGTCTGGTCGGTAGCAAAAAGGACGCCAAGCATAAGACAATCTTACCAAAAGCGCCTCAAAAGAGCAAAGTGATTCTCTCGCTCCGGAAACTCCTGTGTGCTAGTAATCTTGATTGTTATTTGCACTGGCTGATTGTGATGCAAAGGAATACTAGCAATGAGCGTTAGCCGGACCTTGCCTGAATGGAATCTGCTTTCATCTCCCATTTTCCAGAATAGAATCTGACGAACTTAAGCGTAGTTCTTAGGACCATGTCTGCCATCATCCCTATCCAGGCTCCGAAGAGACCCATACCAAAGTACCTGACAAGCACATAACCAAGTGGAAGCCTGATTAACCACATTGCCACTAGCGACGATTTCATCGGGAACGAAGTGTCTCCCATACCTCTAAGCGCTCCGGTTACGGCATAATCAGTTCCCATTACAACCTGGAACAAACCGATGATTCTCACAGGAAGTCTTCCCTCTTCGATGAGCGATGTTTCATTCGTGAAGATTGATATGAAAAGATCAGGGAATAGAGTTATAGCTATTCCAATTATCGAGGAAATCGTGAGTGCAATGAACCAACCTTGCCTGACTACCCCTATTGACAGCCTTCGTTGCCTACTTCCGTTATAGATACCTACTAGTGCAGTTATCGCTACTCCCATCCCCCATGCCGGCATGAAAGAGAGAGACTCTACTTGAATTCCTATTCTGTGAGCTGCGTAGGCCTGTGGACCGGCTATGAAAAGAATGTTAGCGAAGACCAGAACCCCCAGCGAGAAACCGAAGTTCTCTATTGAAGCAGGGAGTCCTAGAACAAATACCTCCCTTAGCATCCACTTGGAAAGCCTCTGTGGTCTCTTGGTCATAGATATTCCCCGGTTTCTGAATAGAAGTACAATTATGATTACCGAACCTACAACCCTTGATAATACAGTCGCGAGTGCTGCTCCAAAAGCACCCATCTCAGGAAAACCGAACTTCCCGAAGATCATTGAGTAATCTAGAAAGACATTCAACCCATTTGCAATCGCAGCTGCTATCAAAGGAGACCTGGTATCACCTGCACCTCTTAGTGTAGCACCGAGAACAACCATTATGCTCATTGCCGGAAAACCGAGCATTATAGTTTGAAGATACTTTGCACCGTTCATCTGCATAAATGCGTCGCTTGAAGGGAACAGAAGCGAGAGCAGATTCCCGGAGAATAGAGAACCGACTGAGAGAATCAAACCGACAACTATGCTTAGATAAATAGCATGCCAGGCGATAAGATTCACTCTGTGCTGATTTCTGGCACCATAGCTGTTTGAGATTAGAACCATCGAACCAGTGGATATCGCGACCAATACTGCTTGAAAAATAAACACTACTTGGTTAGCTGTACCCACCGCAGTCATAACTCTCCAGTCGTAGTGACCGAGAAATGCTGTATCCGAAATTCCGAGCAGCATCTGAAGTACATTTTCGCCAATTGCGGGAAGAGCCATTACTAGAAGCGATCTTCTTATTTCTTTAGCTTCGCCGGCATCAAGATACGACTTAAGAAGACTATAAGCCATTTTCGCCTCCACAGTAAGGAATCCGTACTATGAAGTTTAGCACGTACCTCCTTGGTTTGGAAGTGCATTAAGGAATAGAATATCAAACACAATCTTATGAATCTAGCACAAAATAATTACTGGCATGAATCAATAATTGAGAATATAGTTGAATGTTTAGAGATGTGGATTAAAGTGGTACGTTGCATCCCTCTTTTTTCAGTTTATATCTTACTCGATGGCTCATGATAGAATAATGATCGAGGATATTCTTGTGGAGGACTTTTCTAAGCAAAGGAGTCAAACGTGAGACCATTAGAGCTTGAAGGCTTTCTGAATTCTGTTCTTGAACCGGAGAAGTTCGATGACTATTGCCACAATGGTATTCAAATCGAAGGAGATAGAGATATAAAGAAACTCGTTACAGGGGTCTCCTTCAGCAACGCCTTCGTAGAAAAGGCCCTAAACTCAAGTGCTGATGCAATACTAGTACACCATGGAATCTTCGGAAAGACCTTCTTCAGACTCACAGGCCACCTGAAAAGAAGAGTCGAAAGCGTATTGTTAAATGGTGTCACGCTTCTTGGTTACCACCTGCCATTGGACGCAAATATACCATATGGAAACAACTACGCGATTGCTCAGAAGCTAGGTCTTGAGAGCCTCGAGAAATTTGACGTAGGCTTAATAGGCAGAACTCCTATAGAAACTACTGTGTCCGAGTTCACATTCTCTCTTTCTCAGCTTTTTCCTAATCAGAAGATATTCCTTCACAAGAACTCTGAAATCGTTCAGAAAGTATGTGTAATATCTGGTGGCTCCTCGTCAATGCTGGACAAACTTGAGGGCATCGCTGACACGTTTATATCAGGCGAAGTACGAGAACCTACCAGGGAACTCTCTAGAGAGATGGGTATCAATTACTTCTGCGTGGGCCATTATGCCAGCGAGCGGTTTGGTGTAATGAACCTCGGGCAACTAATAAAAGAAAGATTCTCGCTTGATGTAGAATTCATCGAGTACTATAACGAGGTCTAGTATTCCCTAATAAGCTCCGACCTAAGAATCCCCATGACGATTTCATCGTGGAATGCTCCGTCTCTGAAAATCTCCTGCCTCAACGTTCCCTCTATCTGAAAGCCGCACTTCGTATATGACTTGATTGCACGTTTGTTGAACGAATATACGTTGAGTTTCGCCTTGTTTATATTCATTTGGTCAAACACAAATGCCAGAAGCACTCTCATTGCATCGGTTCCATAACCTGCATTCCAGAACTGCTTCCCCAAAAAGATACCGACGGCTGCCACGCTGTTCTTCCAGTCGACCTCGTTTATTCCGCAGCCTCCTAAGTACTCATCGTCCTCAATCCTTGCAATGGCGAAGTTGTAGATATCCTTGAATGCGCTCTGAGAATCGTACCACTTCTCTTCCTCCTCAAGTCTTAGCGGAAACGGAATCCCCGGCACGAGCATCCTTTTCACTTCGTAGTCATTGATATACTTGTGAGCAGTCTCAACATCAGATTTTCTATACTCTCTAAGATACACCAAACGACCCATTAACACAGATACCACCCCCGTTAAAATAGTATACCAAAAGAGGTGCCACCCAGGGCACCTCTTGTTCTATGAAAGTTCTGAAATCTATTCTTCGGGAGCTTTAGTTGCCACGAATATCCCGTTCAGGATAAGGCCGACAAGCGCGGCCAGACCTATCCCCTCGAACCTGACAGGCCCAATTCCTATGGCAGCACCACCGATACCCACCACAAGCATTACTGAGATGATAATCAGGTTCTTGCCGTCTACCTTCACTCGGTTCTCTATCAGTGTCTTCATCCCTACAGCAGCAATCATTCCAAAGAGCAAGATCTCAATGCCACCCATCACGGCTGTAGGAATCGACTGAATGACCGCTCCCACTTTTGGTACAAACGAAAGTATAATCGCAAATACAGCGGCGATCCTCATTACCGTGGGGTTAAAGACCTTTGTGATCGCCAAAACGCCTGTGTTTTCACTGTAAGTTGTGTTTGCTGGGCCTCCAAAAAACCCAGCTACAGCTGTCGCGATTCCGTCTCCGGCCAGAGTTCTGTGTATACCGGGGTCATCATAGAATTTCTTTCCAACTATTGAAGACACTGCAAATATATCCCCGAAGTGCTCGATCGTTGGGGCAAGGGCCACAGGGACGAGAACGGTCAAAGAGTATACCGAAAACTTAGGAAGTACAAAGGAAGGTATTCCTATCCAGCTAGCCTGGTTAACCGCATCGAAAGAGACGTTGCCGGTAATTGCAGCAACGATATAGCCTACGATTATACCGCACATAACTGGAATGAGTCTTGTAAAACCCTTAACATATAGTCTTACAATTACTGCCGTTCCCAAAGATACTATCGCTATCCACCAATTTGAACTTGCCATGCTTATTGCTGTGGGTGCTAGGTTCAAACCGATCACAGCGATTATTGTTCCGGCAACAGCTGGTGGGAAGATCTTCTCGAATTTGCTAATCCCGAGAACCTTAATCAGGATAGCAATTGCAACTTGAACAAACCCTGCGATCATGATTCCGCCCGTTGCGTAGGCTATCATGTCGGGTGTGATAGCGAACCCTGCGGAAATCGCCTCTGGTACAGATCCGAAAGCTTCAGGGGCGTTAGCATGATAGAGTATCACGGCATTGATTGGGGCAATGTAAGCGAAGCTCGATCCAAGGAAGACTGGCACTTTCCATTTTGTTAGTAGATGAAAAAGGAGTGTACCAATGCCTGCAGTAAACAACGCAACATTCACTGGAACGCCGGTCAGATATGGAACAAGTACCGTTGCCCCAAACATCGTGAATGCATGCTGCAGTCCCAGTACCAGAAGACCTCCTTTACCCAAATTCTTGCTCCTGTCTTCCTGTTCTTTTACCTCCTGGTAAGCCGACTTCTCATTGCTCACAAGATCCCTCCTCCGTTTTAAAGTAGTGTCGCAATCAAAGAAAAGACCTCACGAATTCGCGTGAGGTTTTTTTCTTTGATCTTATATCATCTGCAATCTTGATTATTACCATCTCGATTGCACAAAGCGCATAAGAGATAAACACCGTGATACATAAGCGGTGACAATGACTCTTGTATCGGCTAGTGAACAGAGCTTCTACTTGTTCAAACAATGCTTCCGACATAAAAGTCACTCTCCAAGAAAAATCTTCCAAGGGTTATTCTATCATATGGATGGCCGATATTGACCACGGCGATATGCATCACAAATAATCTACTTGAAAAGGGTAACGTTGCATCAAAAATGAAACTACTCGAAAGGTAAGGATGAAGGGGATAATCTTCGCGAATGCCAAGTTGAAAGAGGTAGGGGCGAAGATGAAGAGAATAGACATGACTGGATTGATTGAGAAATACTCAGAGAAGTACAGGAAGGCTGGAAAGAAGGAGAAGAGTAGAATCCTTGACGAATTTATTGAATTAACTGAGTACAACCGGAGCTATGCATCACTAAAACTTAGGAGAGGTTATTCTAAGAAGAACAAGAGAAGCAAATTCACAAGGAGTCGCGGAAGAAAGAAGAAATATGATTGACTACACAAAAAAAGATGAGCTTCGCAAGGTTCACGAAGCCCTAGATTTATATACTCAAGAATAATATAGCACATTCTCAGGAATTACTCGTTGATATACAGATAATGAAGTCTAAATCTAACTCAAAGGGAGGTGTTCTTAATCTCCTTCAATTCGATTTTGAATAGATTCTATTTTGATGCATTGCGACGGGTCAATCAAATACTTTCTCTTGATGTCCTTCACAAAGATACTTAACTGCGGAAACCACATTCAGTCACCCATTATAGAGACCACTCTTAGAGATCCTTGGCACTTTCGCCGTTTGGGAGCCCATTCCCTTAACAGTCTCTATAATGAACCGTAAAGCTTCACTAGATCATGGAGATGCCTTCGCTCTTCCTCAATTATCTCTTTGAGCTCCTTACTGTTGGGTATAAAGGAAGCGAGATCTGAATAGAATATAATGCTGTCCTTTTCCACTTCCATTGCACCACTGATAGCTTTGCTCATATTCTGAGGGACCTCTGACGATTCAATTCGAGGGAAAATGGATATCTCGGCGTAAGACTTCAAATAACCCACATTGTCGTCCCAATCCTGGGCTGTTGGTTCGTTTTCCACATTCTTCAGAATATCTCTGAATATTTCTGCATGCTCCCTTTCCTGCACCGAAAGTCTTGAGAAAAGATCTCTTACTTCCCCAGAAGTTCTCTCACTAAGCTTCTGATAGTATGAATAACCTGCACTTTCGATCTTGAGGGCTATACCCAACATATCACTTACTGTAAGCATCTAATACCTCCTCATTTAGCTAACCAGCAACTATCTCGTAGTCTTCCAACAAAAAAGGAAGAGATCAACGACCTCCCCCCGACTTATGAGATTACAGAACCCTCATTACTTTTCTTCGTCTTTCTCCGAAATAATCTTCATGGTGATCCCCGTGCGCATCTCTTCGCCAATCTGAATCTCCACAAATCCAGGGACCATGAACACCTTAGTGCCCTGTTCTCTGAGGAATCTAGAAGCGATGGCTACTGCCTTCACAGCTTGATTCACAGCACCAGCGCCAATGGCCTGAAGTTCTACTTGCTCGTTCTTTGAGATGACCCCGGCTATGGCACCTGCAACCTTGTTAGGATTAGATTTAGAACTGACCTTCAGGATTTCCATTGAGATTTCCTCCTTTTGCAGGTAATTTCGCTGTAATTCTACCACAGAGGCCGCTGAATTAGCAAAAGTTTTAACATACTGTTCGCAAAAAGAAGAAAGAATCGACAAAGACGTTCATTCTACAGATCCATTATTTCCGACTTAACCCTTGATATAGCATCAAGGACTTCTTGCGGAGTGATAAGCTCTCCATCAACTTTGCTTAAGTGCTCAATCTTTGCACCGCGCTTGTTCAATCTAGACACTTCATAAAGAATTTGTCCAAGGTTCATCTCTGCAACAATGACGGCACTTACTCTCTTTAGAAGCTGCCTCAGTCTTGTACTCGGGAATGGCCAAATAGTCACTGGTTTAAAGAGACCTACATTGATCTTATCCTCCCTAGCCATCTTAACAGCATTTATTGCACTTCTGGCAACTGAACCGTAAGCGAGTAGAAGTATCTCTGCATCCTCAGTCATGTATTCGTCGTACATAACTATCTCATCGCTATGCAATCTTATCTTATTGTCTAACCTCCTCAGGAGTCGGGAAGAATCGGATGGCGAACCTATAGGAAAACCAGACTCGTCGTGCACTAGACCGGAAACATGAAACCTTGACTTCCCCATCTTAACTAGTGGAGTTGCCATCATCTGGTCATCGCCTTCGAAGGGGTGGAATATATCATCGTCAGCCATTTCCATTTCACCGACCCTCTGTACTTCCATGATTTCAGAATCGTGTGGCAAATATACACTCTCACGCATATGACCTAGGATTTCGTCCATCAAGAAAATCACAGGTGTTCTGTATAACTCAGCATAGTTGAAAGCCGTAATTATATATTTGTATACTTCTTCAACATTTGAAGGATATATTGCGATGATCTGGTGGTCGCCGTGAGTGCCCCATCTCGCCTGCATTATATCTCCTTGTGCCGTCTTCGTCGGCATGCCGGTAGACGGGCCACCCCGCTGAACGTTGACTATGACTGTAGGTGTCTCAGTCATGGCTGCATACCCAATCGCTTCTTGCATTAGGGAGAAGCCCGGACCACTCGTTGCAGTCATTGATTTCTCGCCGGCAAGTGACGCCCCTATTATCGCAGCGGCGCTTGCTATCTCATCCTCCATCTGAATGAACGTTCCTCCAATCTTCGGAAGCTCCCTAGCCATAGTCTCCGCAATTTCGGTCGCGGGCGTAATAGGATAACCTGCAAAGAATTTGCACCCAGCTTTTATAGCCCCAAGCGCACATGCTTCATCTCCTTGAAGCAGAACGAACTCACGCATCCTCTTTCACCGCCTCCAATTCTTTAACATCAATCGCAAAATCCGGACAGGCGTTTTCGCACATTATACAACCAATGCAGGTTTTTTGGTCAATGATCTGCGGCCTGCCAAGCTCTCCCTTTGTGATTGTCTTGGTGGGACATATCCAATAACAAATCCCACATCGCTTGCACAGAGTATGATTGATATTCACCTGATATTGCTTCTTCACAGCCATGACATCCTCCCGCACCAAATCATATTATTGAAAGGAATACACCCGCAGCAACCGCCGATCCGATGACTCCTGCGATATTCGGACCCATAGCGTGCATCAGGACGAAGTTCGTCGGATCCTCCTCCGAAGCAACCTTCTGAGCTACTCTTGCAGCAGTTGGAACTGCCGAGACCCCGGCGGCACCGATTAAAGGATTTACCTTGCTCTTAGAGAACAGATTCATAAGCTTCGCGAAGAGAATCCCCGAAGCAGTTGCAACAACGAAGGCTGCACAGCCCAGCCCCAAAATCATTATACTATCCAGTGTTAGAAATATCTTGCCATCAGCCTTTGCTCCTACTGAAACACAAAGCAAAATGATCACAGTATCGGAGATATATTTGCCCGAAGCTTCAACCAGTCTCTTTGTTCTTCCGTTTTCCCTAAGAAGATTACCGAGCATCAACATTCCTACCAGAGGGAGCGCCTGAGGAACAATAAGAGAGATCCCAATAGTCGCGACTACCGGGAAGACAATTCTCTCTAGCTTCGAAACCTTTCTAAGCTCCTTTCCCATTGTTATTGCCCGTTCTTTACGAGTAGTAAATAGTCTCATTATCGGTGGCTGAAGAACTGGTATAAGAGCTATATAAGAGTAGGAAGCGATCGCGATTATTGGAAGAAACTGCGATTCCATAATGCTTGCAACATAGATTGAGGTTGGTCCGTCGGCACCACCAATTATCGCTATGGATGCCGCATCCGAAAGGGAAAAACCCAGAAAATTAGCTGCAAGAAAAGTTAGAAAAATCCCTATCTGTGCAGCAGCCCCCAAAAAGAGAGTCTTAGGGTTTGCCAGCACGAAAGAGAAATCGGTAACAGCGCCAATGCCAAGAAATATCAAAGGCGGATAGATCCCCAGCATCAATCCCTGCTGCAAAATCCACATGATCCCGGTACCGGGAGTGAAGACACCGGTTACTTCCGGAGGGATGTTTGCAATAACCATGCCAAAGGCAATTGGAACAAGAAGAAGTGGTTCGGCATCCTTTGCAACCGCCAGATAGATTAGAATTCCCGCAATTACAAACATAACCCAGTTTTCCCAGCTTACCGTAGCGAATCCTGTCTGTGATAGATATCCCGAGATTAACGCCGCCATGATAGGCAAACCTCCAAAATTGTAAAGGCCGTGCCCTCAGGCACGGCCTGAATAATCCCTAACGATTCTTTACTGCTGCCTGAGCTGCTGCAAGTCGAGCAACTGGAACTCTGTAAGGTGAACAGCTAACATAGTTAAGACCTACAATATGACAGAATTCAATAGATGAAGGCTCTCCACCGTGTTCACCGCATATTCCGACCTTCAAATCCGGCCTAACTGAGCGCCCTCTCTCCGTTCCCATCTTCACAAGCTGACCTACTCCAACTCTGTCGAGCTTCTGAAATGGATCGTTCTCCAGAATCCCCTTTTCCATGTAATGTCCAACGTATTTGCCGTAATCGTCTCTACTGAATCCGTATGTCATCTGAGTTAGATCATTGGTTCCGAAGCTAAAGAACTCTGCTTCCTTGGCAATTTCGTCTGCAGTCAATGCCGCTCTCGGAACCTCAATCATTGTACCCACTTTGTATTCAAGATTCAGCCCTGACTTGGAAATGATCTCATCAGCAGCATTCACAATGATCGATTTCACGTACTTAAGCTCTTCCAGCTCAACGATCAGAGGAATCATTATCTCGGGAATCACTGATTTTCCTTCTTCAACCAACCTCAATGCAGCTCCAATTATTGCTTTGGTCTGCATTTCAGCAATCTCGGGATAAACTACAGCCAACCTGCATCCCCTGAATCCCATCATCGGATTGAACTCATGAAGATCTTCGATTGTCTCCTTTAGTTCCTGATATGTCATACCCATCTCTTCGGCTAACTCTTTTATATCCTCTTCTTCTTTTGGAAGGAATTCGTGAAGTGGTGGATCAAGAAGTCTGATCGTAACGGGGAGTCCTTCCATGGCCATGAAAATACCGTAGAAATCATCTTCCTGCATAGGGAGAAGCTTTGCAAGGGACTTCTCTCTCTGCTCTTTGGTATTTGATGTAATCATCTGTCTCACAGCAAAAATCCTATCCTCCTGGAAGAACATGTGTTCCGTCCTTGTGAGTCCAATTCCTTCAGCTCCGAATTCCCTGGCTACCTGTGAATCCTTGGGAGTATCTGCATTAGTTCTAATTCCGAGCTTCCTGATCTCATCGGCCCATCCAAGAAGCTTTGCTAGCGGACCTTCCAAACCCTGAGGCTTAATTGAATCCAGCTTTCCCATGAAAACCTCTCCAGTGGTCCCATCAATGCTTATCCATTCGCCTTCTCTTATAGTCTTCCCGTTAACTTTCATTACTCTGGTTTTCTGATCTACTTCAACGGCTTCACAGCCCACAATGCAGGTCTTTCCCATTCCTCTGGCTACAACCGCAGCATGTGAAGTCTTTCCACCAGTCGAGGTGAGGATTCCTTGAGCAGCAGCCATTCCGGCTATGTCTTCCGGAGAAGTCTCTGGCCTCACAAGGATCACAGTCTTACCCTCTTCTCTCACAAGTCTTTCAGCAGTATCGGGATCGAATGCAACTATACCTGCTGCCGCTCCGGGCGATGCCGCGATACCTTTGGCTAGAACTTCTGCGCTCTCCATAGTCTCCTTCGTGAAATACGGGTGGAGGAGCGTCTCGATATGCTCAGGTGTAACTCTCATGATCGCTTCTTCCTTTGAAATCCTTTTCTCTTCAGCCAGATCAACTGCGATCTTCACGCTCGCATATGGTGTCCGTTTCCCATTTCTGGTCTGAAGCAGATAAAGAGTTCCGTGCTCAACGGTGAACTCGATATCTTGCATGTCTCTATAGTGGTTCTCCAGTTTAGTAAATATTTCCAGGAGCTGGTCATAAACTTCAGGATTAATTTCTTGAAGCTTTGTAAGCGAGAATGGAGTTCTTGTTCCTGCAACTACATCTTCTCCCTGTGCATTTGGAAGATACTCGCCATAGAACTGCTTCTCACCGGTATTTGGGTCCCTCGTAAATGCGACTCCGGTTCCACTGTCCTCTCCGGTGTTCCCGAAAACCATAGCAACGATGTTAACCGCAGTTCCAAGGAGTTCTCCCTCTTTCACGCCATTGAGGGCCCGGTACTTTATTGCTCTCTCGTTCATCCAACTTCCAAATACTGCATCAATCGCCATCCATAGCTGCTTCCATGGATCCTGAGGGAACTCTTTGCCGGCCCTCTTGTAGACCTCAAGATACCTCTCTACAACGTCTTTCATGTTTTCTGCATCCAAGTCTGTATCAAGCTTAACTCTCTTTTCCCTTTTCACAGAAGCCAGCGCATTTTCGAACTCGGAGTGCTCTATCTTCAGCACAACATCGCCAAACATCTGAAGGAATCTCCTGTAAGCGTCATAACAGAACCGGGGATTGCCGGATTCCTTGATCATGCCGTTAACCGTTTCGTCGTTAAGACCAAGATTGAGGATAGTATCCATCATGCCGGGCATTGAAATCGCTGCGCCAGACCTTACAGAGACAAGTAAAGGTCTCTCTGCAGATCCGAATCCTTTTCCTGTTTCCTCCTCCAGTAGCTTTACGGCTTCCTGGACATCCTTTTCCAAAGTAACCGGATATGTCTTCCCGTGATCGTAGTAATACTTGCATACCTCGGTAGAAATAGTGAAACCCGGGGGAACAGGTATCCCTA
Organism: Mesotoga sp. Brook.08.YT.4.2.5.2.; assembly: GCF_003351125.1. NCBI lineage: Bacteria > Thermotogati > Thermotogota > Thermotogae > Kosmotogales > Kosmotogaceae > Mesotoga > Mesotoga sp. Brook.08.YT.4.2.5.2. The sequence continues at coordinate 248,952 of NZ_JPGZ01000006.1, read as the reverse complement.
TCTTAACCATCTCAGATAGATTGGCTCCTTTTCCGCCGAGAAGGTTTTTCATTTTCGCGTCGCCTTCGGCTTTCAACTTTCCAAAATAGTACACATACTTCTCTGACACTTTGTTTCCTCCCTTCCTGAAAGCATATTCGAATGATTATATCATAGCCAGTGAATCGGGGTGTTTAGCTACCTTTCTAATGTTGAAGGTCTCTTTCCACTGCGACTTATGTTCAGAAAAGTTGAGAATAATAGTGACTTCAATTCTGAGGATGTTGGAAAAACAGCAGAGCCGCCATGAGGCGGCCCCAAAACTTAACATTAGCTAACTTAATCTATTAAGCCTAATCCCTTTAGGAACCCTTCGGCAACCTCATCAGGCTCGTAACCTCCTGCATCCACCAGGTAATTCAGCCTGATCATTATCGGTTCTGTAAGATACACAGATATCGGCCTTAAGATCTCCTCAATCTCAGGATGGCTTTCAAGAACTTCCTTACGTACGGTTACGGCAAGATTATATGACGGGAAGAAATTCTTAGTGTCTTCAAGTACAAGCAAGTTGTACTTTTCCAACTTTCCGTCAGTAGAGAAGACCATGGCGATGTCGATCTGCTTTTTATCAAGTGCCTCATAAGTCAGCCCGATCTCCATTGTCTTAACCTGCCTCTTCTCGACAGAAAACTCGTAAGTCTCACTCATAGGCCAGAACCCATCATCTCTTTCAAGAAATTCGTACACGATTCCAAAGAGAAGATCAGGGTCATCGTGAGTTAGTTCAGCGAGATCTTCAAGAGTCTGCAGTCCATGCTCAGCAGCGAAATCTCTTCTCACAGCTAACGCATATGTATTATTGAAATCAGCCATGTCAAGCCATACGATTCCATTTTCGAGATCTTCCGCCTTCACGGCTTCGTACAGAGCCAAAGGATCTCTAATCATCTTTTCATGCCCTAGATATGTCGGCCAGGCTGTTCCAGTGTAGTCAGCATAAAGATCGATCTGCCCGGTTTCGAGTGCGCTTCTTGCAACGAACGAACTCATTCCAAAACTCTCAGTCACCCTGAACCCAGCATCTCTAAGAAGCTGTGATATCATGCTACTGACGATGTACTGTTCTGTGAAGTTCTTTGCTCCAACATTCAGTCTTGTCTGACCAAACGATAGAGTTGTCACGACAACAACCAATAGTGCTACTAGTAGTAGTCTTTTCAATTTAGACACCTCCGTGTTCATCATGTTCTGAGGCCTTTCGAAGTCAGTGCTTTTTCCGAAAAGCCAAGGATTATATCAACAGCCACAGCCAGTAAGGTTACTGGTATGGCTCCGGCAATTATCATTGGGCCTCTTGTCATGCGAAGTCCCGTGAAGATGATCTCCCCAAGGCCACCTGCGCCAATTGACGCGGCAATAGCAGCAGTACCGATATTTATCGTTGCAGAACTTCTAATCCCTGAGAGCATCGTTGGAACTGTCACCGGCATTTCCACCTTCCACAATATCTGCCTGTTAGTCATTCCCATTCCTTTAGCTGCCTCTTTCATCTTCATTGAGACATTCATTAGGCCAGATGCCGTATTGAAGACTACCGGCACCAGACTGTAAAGAAAAAGAGCAACCACAGCAGGTGCAGCTCCAATTCCCATAAAAAGGAAGACAAGAGCTATTACTGCTATACTGGGAACGGCCTGAGTTGCTCCAGTGATAGAAAGAACAATTCTCCCGATCCTTCTATTCCCTGGTCTGGTAACGAAAATCGCAATTGCGACACCAGCTACTACTGCCATACTCCAAGAAGTAAGGAAGATAAAAATATGTTCGATAAACCTGTCCATAATGTAATCAGAGTTCTCGACCATATATTCGAAGACTTCCATAGCCTCACTCCTCGTCAGATGATTCATAAGAGCCTACAAGGTTTACAAGATCCCTGAACCTTAGGATCCCAAGTAGTCTCTCTTTATCGTCTACGACCGGCAATGAGGAAAGCCCGGTATTCATGATCAATGACATTGCCTCCATTAAATTCGAAAGAGGTTGTATAGTCTCAATTGATCTTAAGTACTTCTTCAGCGGCTCTTGATCAGATGCCTTGTTTAGCTGCCGCAACATAACGTAGCCCTGGAGCCTCTTGTTTTTGTCTACAACATATGCGAATTTCTTTCCCTCATTGTTTAGAAAATCCTTTGCCTTTTTCACCTTGCTGTCACCTGCATCTTCGATCCACTTTCCACCGGGAACGTAAGTCTCCCTTACCCGTACAAGTTCAAGACCCTTCAGTGCTCTATCCGCTCCAAGAAGATCCTCAACAAACTCGTTAGCGGGTTCCTGAACCACCTTCATGGTATCGGCATACTGCACGAGTCTTCCATTATCCAGAATTGCAATCTTGTCTCCTAGTTTGATTGCCTCTCTGATGTCGTGAGTTACGAAGATAATTGTCTTCTCAATCTTCGATTGGATCTCGAGGAAACCATCCTGAAGCTTCTCTCTGTTGATTGGATCAATAGCACCAAAGGGCTCATCCATCAGAACAATCTTTGGATCCGATGCGAGACCTCTTGCTACTCCTACTCTCTGACGTTGCCCGCCTGAAAGCTGCGCCGGATATTTCTCTGCAAAATCTGAAGGCTCGAGATTAACTAGATCAAGTAATTCGTAGACGTGCTTCTTTGTCCTTGATTCATCCCACTTCATAAGCCTCGGAGCTACTGCAATATTATCGAATACGGTCATGTGAGGAAAGAGCCCAATCTCCTGAATCACATAGCCGATACTTCTTCTCAATCTAATGGGATCAATTTCGTCAAGAGAAGTTCCGTCGATAATAATATCTCCGCTAGTCTTCTCAATTAATCTGTTAATCATTTTGAGAGTTGTTGTCTTTCCGCAACCAGAAGGACCGATAAGTATCGTTAGTTTCTTGTCTTCAAATGAAATGTTCAGATTGTCCACGGCTCTGAACCCAACTTCATATTCTTTAACTACGTGCCTAAATTCTATCGACATCAGTCTCCTCCTCACTTGTCCCGTTCAATCTTCAGACCTTTAGGAGTAATGGCCTCTTCCAGGGCAAGTAGACCGTAGTTCATTCCTATTCCCAAGGCTGAAACAATTATCGCTCCAAGAAGAACCATGTTGAAATTCGATCTTCCAAGTCCGGAGAAGATAAAATATCCCAGACCTCTCGCTCCTACGAGATAGGCGATAGTCGCTACACTTACACCCATTACCGCAGCATTTCTCACGCCAGCCATGATGATCGGAATAGTAAGTGGAAGTCTTACTCTCAAAAGTATTTGGCTATTAGTCATCCCCATTCCTTTGGCCGCCTCTATCATTCGAGGATCAACTGAATTCACAGCTACTACTGTATTCCTTATAACAGGCAGGAAAGAATAGATCACAAGGGCAATAACCGCCGGTGTGACACCAATACCTGCTTTCAGCGGAGCAAGCAAAACGACCATATAGCCGAAGAGAGCTAGACTGGGAATCGTCATTAGGATACCCGCTCCATAGAGAGCTATCGACGAGACCTTCTTATTTCGTGAGACGATTATCCCAATGGGTACTCCAATTCCAATTGCAATAGGTACCGCTATCGCGATGATCTTTATGTGATTCAGCAGCTCTATCAAAACGAGGTCGTAGTTTCTTCCCAGATACTCAAAAAAACCCATATGCTTCTCCTTCCAGAAGTTCCGACAAAGAGCCGGAGAAAACTTTGTGGTCAAGACCTTCCCCCAAGAAACCGCTATTCACTTTCAGCATCAAGATTATCTTAATGATCCGAATAAAATGGATAATGCTAGTTTGGACAGGATCTTAACCAGAATAATTTAATCAATAGACTAGCATTGCATACCTACTATATCACATCTAGCGAGTGCATTTCAAAGAATATGGCATGAATAAATGAAGAGTAACTAAATTTGTGAGGTTTATTTTAAGAGAATTATGCGCTAGAAGTAACTGTTATCTAAGTTAATTATCGCTTAATACTGATTCTCTTTATAAAGGTCATTTGACTTACGATAATCACCGCCATAAGGACTGTGGCCATGATTCCCATACTCTTGAGACTCGTCCACACTTGAAGAAAATATCCCCCTAGAAGCGGACCAACACCAAAGATCACACCAACCATCGACTCGTGAAATCCTCCCTGCTTTCCTTGATCATCGTCCTGTGAATTGAGGCCATAGAAAATCGCAAACGTATAGGGAACAGCATATGTGGCACCAGAAAACAGAGTCGACAGAAAGAACGTGAGTGCCGTTTCGGGCATAAAAAAGGTTGTAATTGCTGCGACAAATACTGCCGTCATAATAAATAGAGATACTCGTGGACTACCAACCCAGAAGCGAAAGAAACTCATGAATATGAATGACAGAAAGACCCCAATGTTAGCACCTACAGTTAGGAAGCCAACACTCTCCAGCGGGATCCCCGTTGAAGATATTAGCTTGGGAAATAGAGCCATTCCACTTGTATAGATAACACCGGCAAGCAGAAAAGTGATCCTATAGACCCTTCTGTAGTCTCGTATATTGGGCAAGTCGATTTTACCAAAGGACTCTTTCAGTCTAGAATCATAAGGACCGGGAAGCAACTCACCGTACCTCTTCATATGGTATCTTATGTGAATAGCGCCGAATAGACTGAGAAGTATGCCGTAAGCGAAGACCGCTATTGGATATCTTTGAATAAGGAAAGGGCCGAGCGCCATTCCTAACATGTTTCCGGCACTCCAGGAAAGAACGAAACGAATAACGGTTGCAGCGGGATCGACTCCTTCTGCTCTTTCTGACTTTGAAAGCAATCCCTCAACTGATGGAAAGAAAAAGCCGAAGAATATGTTCATTCCTATCGCAGATACGACCAAATCAATCGGATGTGCCCAGAAGAACCCGAATACGAGTGAGATCGCCATAATAATCATTCCAGAAGAGAGATTCCTCTTGAAGCCAGTCTTGTCACCCATCCTTCCAAACACCAGAGCAGAGAAAACATAGAAGAAGCAGCCCAGGAAATTTATCAGACCTATCGCTAGGTACGACAAACCCCACTCTGCGGCCTTTGTATTTATCGATGAAGTAAGCAAGTAGAGTAGTATCGAAAAGGAGAATGCATAGAAGTTGAATGCGTGGAAAAAGCTCTTCATCACTTTACCGCCTCTCTTAAAGGTTTAATAAGGAAGATCTAACAGAGTATTGGACTGTAAGTATTCTACCCTATCAGATATCACGCGTCACGGTTGCGAAGTCAGCACTCTCTAGCATCTACGGAACTCTTGCCCTCTTTGAGCATCGAAACCATTTTTCTCCTTGTTTTCCTGGACATAATCCAATTGAAAAAGGAGGCCGAAGGCCTCCTTTTTCGATAGTGCATTTATCTACTGTTCAGCCACTTTTCGCAGGATTTCTTGTTCAGCCCACGCAAGACCTTCTTCGACAGTCCTCTTCTGGTTTATCACATCTCCTACCATAGTTCCAAGAACAGTCCTTACATCGTCCCACAGTGCAACATTAGGATCAACCGAGCCAAACGGGATCTGGCTGATTGGAACAAGTACAGTTGGGTTCTGTTCTTCATATGCCTTCCACTGGGGAGTTGTCAGAGCGATCTCCGTTACTGGCATGTATCCTGTTTTTACGGACCAATATGCCTGGATTTCCGGGCTAACGAGATACTTCATGAACTTCCAAGCAGCTGCTTTTTGCTCCGGTGTGATGCCGGTGAACATAACAACGTCCGTTCCAGCGAACGGTGGTGCCTGAACCTTCCACATAGGAACTGGAGCCCATGCCCAGCCATGCTTTCCTCTGGAACCGGAGTCAACATAAGAAGCGGATGCGATCGTCTCAACGAACATAGCTATTTGGCCATCTCCAAACGGGGCGTCCAGGTATCCGCCCTGAAAAAGCGCAACCTTGTAGGTGTGAGCCATATCGTACATTAATTGAAGCGCCTCTTTAGCTTCAGGCGAGTTAATTATGACATCAACCGAACCGTCTGGCTTAATTTCAATTGCTTCCCCGCCATTGGCCCTCAAGAAAATCATGAAGTGATCGATCGTCGTTCTGAACCCGAAGCCATATTGGTCAATCTGTCCGTCGTTGTTCTTGTCTTCAGTAAGCATCATCGCGGCAAAGAGAAGATCATCCATGGTCTTTGGTACTTCCAATCCGTATTCTTCAAAGAGATCTGTGTTATAGTACAGCACATATGTACTCTTGTTGAAGGGAAGCCCGTAGACAGTATCTCCCCATGTGACCATTCTCTTAAACGGGTCCCAGATTGCGGTCCATTCCTCATCGGTTAATCCAACTTCTGGATCGGAAATTAGCGAATTCAACTCCTGAACAGCACCTCGTGGTATTAACCTCGCGGTCCAATTACCGTATGCCTGTGAAAGAGCGGGGAGGGTTCTACTTTCTGCGCTTACTAGCAGCTTCTGCTGCAAAGCACTGTAATTTCCCACGTAGATCGCTTTCACCTCAATGTCGGGGTTGGCTTCGTTGAAAGAATCTACAATTTCGTTGACCGTCGTTCCCTGAGCACCACCCATCGCATGCCAAAACTCAATCTCAGTCGCAGCAAGGGCGAACACCGAAAAAGACGCAATTATCAGAGCTAGAATAAGTTTCTTGCGCATTTCCCTACCTCCTTATAAGAAATGTCTAAGTAAACCAATTATACCACTATGCCCCATTCAAAAAGAACCTCCATAGTTGTTCTGAAAGTCTCTTCAATGGAGCCAGACGTTGAAACAACAACATTTGCTAACTCTTTATTGCGATCGAGATATGATTGCGAAGAAAGTATTGATTTGGCTTGAGATTCACTTATTCCTCTATTCACAAGTCTTTTAACAGCTTCTTCATCTGCGCACTCAAACCAGATAATCTTGTCACAATAGCTAGATAGCCCGATTTCATGAATCAGCGCACCATCAATTAAAAGGAGATCGGAATCGCTTCTCTCAACAATTTCCAGTGCCTTCTTCTTAATAATCGGGTGTACTATCTGATTGAGTCTGTCCAGCAAGCTTCCATCTCGGAATACAATCCTAGAAAGCTTCTTTCTGTCTACTTCGTCACAGGTAAGAATCCTTTTTCCAAATGAGCAAACTATCTCTTGTTTCGCTTCGATCAAAGAACTGTGACCAATTTCGTCAAGGGAGATCCGTTCGATACCAAGTTTTTCAAGACGCTCAGCTATCGTGGATTTGCCACTTCCGGCTTTGCCAGCAAGCCCTATAACGGTCAAAGAAGCTTCTCTCCTGATTCGATAACACTCATCACCACTCTTGACATATCACTGTCTGCACTCTCGAGCTTCTTTCTCTCGTCGGGACTGATAACGATAATATCAGCCTCAATCTCTTCCATCTCTCCGATTTTCTGCAAGAGATTCTCAGGTTCCATTGAAACTATAACAAAAGTGGGTATTGCCTCTCCGGCAGCATAATACGCTTCCTCTACCGAAAAATCGTCGAGAACTTTCATAAGCTCTGATTTCATAACTCGAACCTCCAGGAGGTCTTCTCCTCATATCTATCCCTTACTTCTTCGTATCCCTTTCTTCCCATGAAAGCGTAAGTCAGTTTCTTCCCAAGCTCAACTCCCGGCTGATCATATGGATTCACTCTGAGAAGAAAACCCATAATTGCCGTCTGTATCTCATATGAGACGATAAATTCGCCAACATGTACCTCGTCAATCTGCGGGAATGTGACCGAGATATTTGGGACGCCGTTTGCCGCAAGAGCGATCGCCGTTCCCTTGAGTTCCGCATTAAGCAATTCTCCTACTTCTACTCCATTCAGATAGGACAAAGCCTCGATATCGGAATGAATGAATGGTATTGTAAGCTGATTACCGAAGTCCTCTACCTTGATTAGAGTAACTATCTTATCCCTTGGTCCTTCACTGTAAAGCTGTACTTGAGAATGTTGATCAATTGCCCCCAGAGACTTCACGGGAGTCTGCCCACAGTGGACAATCCTTCCTGAGACATCGAACTTCTTTCCTAGAGATTCGGCCCACAATTGTCTGTACCAATCAGCAAGTGTATAGAGCCTGTTTGAGTACGGCATCATCACCGATATATTGTGTCCCTTCTTCAGGTAGGCGTAGTGAATCAGCGCACTTACGGCAGCGGGATTCGATTTCACATCCTCTCTTAAATACCTCTCTTTTCCGAATCTAGCGCCCTCGTATAAGAGATCGATATCTATTCCTTCTGCAGCGGCCGAAAGCAAACCAACTGGAGTCAAAACACTGAAGCGACCTCCAACATCCTCTGGAATCGTCAAGGTTCTAATTCCCTCACTGTCGGCAATTTGTCTCAAGACTCCGTTTTCCTTGTCCGTCGTGAATATGAAGTGGTCTTTCACAGGAAGATCGAGCTTCTCAAGCAGGCCCCTGACGACCAGATAGTTTGCCATACTCTCCGCAGTTGTTCCAGACTTGGAGATAACATTGAAAACGGTTTTTCCTAAATCCAGTTCTCCGAGAATCGCCGTGATCATATCGGGATCTACATTATCAAGCAAGAATACCCTGGCCTTTCCAGCTCGCTTGTCTCTTTCATAGAGATTCCAGTTGATGGGTTTTAGTGCAAAATGCAAAGCCTGGTTTCCCAACGCAGAGCCTCCAATCCCTATGACAACGAAATTGTCGAACTTCTCAATCCATGATCTCAATGCCTTTACTTCATCAATGATCTCATCATCTTCAAGTATTCTGAGAAAACCAGGAAGGGGGCGGAAGATCTTCTCGAAATTCGCCGATAACGTCTTCCCAATCTCGGTCATCTCATCAAAGGCCAGGCCGCTTTCAAGTGTTTCCCTGAACGCAAACGAGAAGTCATATTTGAGCATTTCAAACCTCCGTCAATAAGTGATTATTGTCTCTACATCGTACCCAGACAGTTTCTTTCTGGGCTCCAGGAATCCTAACTCCGCAAGGCAAAGAATTCCGACGACTTCTCCTCCACTGTCTTCAATGATGCGGGCGATAGCTTCCATAGTCCCCCCCGTGGCAAGAATATCGTCGACGATTAGCACCTTATCTCCATCACTAATCGCATCCACATGCATCTGAAGGGTTTCTCTGCCGTACTCCAATTCGTACTCGATTTCCCTGGTTTTGTAAGGAAGCTTTCCGGGTTTCCTGACTGGAACCAGTGCCTTCGCCATTTCAAAAGCAAGAGGAGCGGCAAAAATAAAACCCCTTGCTTCGGGTGCAACCATTATATTGAAATCGAACTTTCTTGCTTTTTCTGACAACTGCAGAATGCACTCTCTAAAAGCAAGGGGATCCTTTAACAATGGAGTGACATCCTTGAAAACTACGCCTTCCTTTGGAAAGTCTGGAACGTCACGCACAAAGGCTTCTAGATCCATCTAATCTCCTCCTTATAGAGCTCCTTTGACATGGGTTATTTTAACACAGGAATCAGCCCATTTCTCTAGGTGCATGTTATAATGCATGTGTGAAATAAATAACATTCTTTCCTCAAAGGAGGTGCAAGATTTGTCTCTCGTAAATTGCCCGGATTGTCAGAAGCTCTACGATGAACTTGATGAGTATATTGCTTCAGTAAAAGGCAACACGGGCGTTCTCATCAATGTACTTCACAAGGCGCAGGAAGTCTTCGGTTATCTATCTGAAGAATTACAGCAACACGTATCCGAAAAGTTGGATATTCCGTTGAGTCAGGTATATGGAGTTGTAACTTTCTATAATTTCTTCAACATGAAGCCAAAAGGAAAGAACCAGATAAAGGTCTGTCTAGGAACTGCCTGCTATGTTAAGGGCGCAGATAAGATACTTGAGAGGCTCCACGATGAGCTGAAAGTCGAGATGAATGAACCGACCTCCGACGGACTCTTTTCAATTCATGCCGTAAGATGTCTCGGCGCCTGTAGCATGGCTCCGGTAGTTCTGGTCGGTGAAGACGACTATTATGGAAGAGTCACCCCTGATGAAGTATCAAAGATTCTAGACAAATATAGGAGGGCCGAGTGATGGCAAAGATTAAGAGCCTTGAAGAGCTCATGAAAATCAAAGAGAACGCGATGAAGGGTCTTAAGATGCGTGACTCAGGCAAGAGAGGCAAAGTGATAGTTGCTATGGGTACCTGTGGAATTGCAGCAGGCGCAAAGGATACACTTAGGGCCATCGTAGATTCACTCGATGAGAAGGGGGTCGACGATGTTTCTGTCGTGCAGTCCGGTTGCTTCGGCCTTTGCGATGTCGAACCGACTATTGAGGTTCACTTGGAAGGAGCTGAGCCGATAATCTACGGGCATGTTACCCCTGCTCAGGCAAAGAGAATCGTTGAGCAACACATTGTCGGTGGTAAAGTTGTCGGAGATCTCATAGTGAAAAGAGGAGAACTTTAACGAAGAGGTGATTAAGGGTGCCCGTTGTTGAAAACACGGTACTTATTTGTGCCGGAGGGGCTTGCATTTCTGCAGGCGAGAAGAGCGTTAAGAGTGTATTTGAAGAAACCCTGAAGAAGTATTCATTAGATGGTGTAGTTAGGGTTGTGGAGACTGGATGCATGGGTGCTTGTGACCTAGGGCCGATCCTCGTAATCTATCCTGAAGGGGTGTTTTATCAGAAGATTACGGCAGAGAGTGCAGCCCGAATAGTCGAAGAACATATTCTAAAGGGAAGAGTAGTCGAAGAGCTTTTATATAAAGGCGACTCTGGAGAAATGAAGGAAAAGCCTCAGGAAGAGCTTCCTTTCTTCACTGAACAGGTAAAGATCGCAACAAGAAATCTGGGTGTAATTGATCCTCTTTCAATAGATGAGTATATTGCAAGGGACGGTTACTTTGCACTACATAAAGTTCTTTTTGAGATAGGTCCCGATGATGTTGTTGAAATACTGAAGAAGAGTGAATTGAAGGGACGAGGAGGAGCAGGCTTCCCCACTTGGATGAAGTGGGACCTGACTAAGAAGGCAAAGGGAGAAACAAAATACATCATATGTAACGCAGATGAAGGCGATCCTGGTGCATTCATGGACAGAGCCGTTCTTGAAGGTGACCCCCATACAATTGTTGAAGCTATGACCATCGCTGCCAGGGTTGTTGGGGCCCAGAAGGGTTTTGTTTATGTTAGAGCCGAATATCCACTTGCAATTGAAAGGTTGACCCACGCCATGAAGACAGCAAGGGAATACGGATTCTTGGGCGAAAGCATCCTCGGAACTGACTTCTCATTCGATCTAGAAATCAGAATCGGTGCTGGTGCGTTCGTCTGTGGAGAAGAGACGGCTCTTATAAACTCAATAGAAGGCAGAAGAGGTATACCGAGAGTCAAGCCTCCCTTCCCTGCCAGCAAAGGATTGTGGGAAAAACCAACCCTTTTGAACAATGTCGAGACATATGCAAACATCCCCCCGATAATCATAAATGGCGGCGAATGGTTTAGCCAGTATGGTGTTGAGGGATCAAGAGGGACCAAAGTCTTCGCTCTGGCCGGAAATGTGAAGAACACAGGACTGGTGGAAGTACCGATGGGAATTACTTTAAGGAAATTGATCTATGAGATTGGCGGAGGTGTTCCCGGAGGAAAGAAGCTTAAGGCGATCCAGACAGGTGGTCCTAGTGGAGGATGCATTCCATTAGAATTGATAGATACGCCAATAACATATGACAATATGAAGAAACTCGGCACGATTATTGGATCGGGCGGGATGATAGTTATGGACGAGGACAGCTGCATGGTAGATGTTGCTAAGTACTTCCTCGAGTTCACCGTTGAGGAGTCTTGCGGTCAGTGCACACCTTGTCGGGACGGAACGAGAAGGATGCTTGAAATTCTCGAAAAGATAACAGAAGGAGAAGGATCCATGAACGATCTACAGCTGTTAAAAGATCTTGGCGAGAATATCATGGCGACTTCACTTTGTGGGCTTGGCCAAACCGCTCCACAACCTGTGATTTCAACGATGCGGTATTTCTGGGACGAATACGAGGCTCATGTCAATCAAGGAAAATGTCCTGCAAAGAAGTGCAAGACTTTGATGAGGGTTGTAATCGACAAAGAGAAATGTGTAGGTTGTACAGCCTGTGCGAGAGTCTGTCCGGTTGACGCAATAAGCGGTTCGGTACGGAAACCTCACGAAATAGATCCGGAAATCTGTACGCGATGCGGAAGTTGTCTCGCAGTTTGTAGATTCGGTGCAATTAGCAAGGTATCACCATAAAAGGTTTACAAGAACCCCCTTGAGCGGGGGTTCTTTTGCTACTTCGAAGAGGGTTGAAGGGAGGAACTTGTATGTCTGTTGAGAACGTTCATGAGATAGTATCGAGAATCTACGAAGACGTAAGCAGCCAGAGTCTTGAAAGAGGCGATGTGCTTATTAACACTCTTCATGCGATTCAGGATCACTACGGCAATTTTATACCAATAGAGGCAGCCGAAGCACTGAAAGAAGTGACAGGAACACCTCTTTCAAGGATTTATGAAGTACTGACTTTCTACACAATGTTTGCTACTCATAAGAGAGGGAAACATGTAATAAGAGTTTGCAAGAGCCTTCCATGCCATGTTACAGGCGGTCAGGCAGTGATTGACTCTTTAAAATATAGACTGGAAATAGATTTCGGCGAGACTACAGAAGACGGCCTTTTTACCCTTGAGGAAACGAGTTGCCTGGGACTATGCGGAGTCTCCCCTGTAATGATGATAAATGATGAAGCTTATGGCAATCTCACTCCTGAAAGAGTCTCGGAAATCATAGATGAAATAGTGTCAAGAGAAGGGAGCGAGTCATTGTGAACAAACCGATAACCGTCCTCGTATCGATTGATTCGAACAGTTTGCTACTAGGTGCAAGACACTTCAAGAACTACCTAAGCACCCTGACCGAGAACTACAATCTCACTTCTTTGGTAGAGGTGCTTGAAACAGGCTCTTTTGGAGATTATGGAAGAGGGGTTCTCTTCTTGATCCTGCCTGACAATGTTATGTACTCTATCAAGACTGAAGCTGACATAGAAAAGATGGTTACCGAGCACCTTCTGAAGGGTCGAAGAGTCAGAGAATTGATTGTTACAGACTTCGAAGGTAGCGGACATGTGCACGCTGGCAAGGCATCTGAAGAAGAACGTATTGTCCTCAGAAACGCAGGTTCGATCGATCCAAAGAATCTCGAAGAATATATTGCTCGTGATGGCTATCAAGGTCTTGCCAAAGCCCTACGAATGACTCCAGAAGCCGTTATTGAAGAACTAAAGAAGAGCAACCTAAGAGGAAGAGGTGGAGCCGGTTTTCCTACAGGACTTAAGTGGGAATTCACCCAGAAGGTTCATTCAGAGGAGAAATTCGTGATCTGCAATGCAGATGAAGGTGAGCCAGGAACGTTCAAAGACAGACTGATAATGGAAGGCGATCCACATTCCGTAATAGAGGGCATGACAATTGCAGGTTATGCAGTGGGCGCCAGCAAGGGTTACATATACATCAGAGGAGAATATTTCGAATCCGTTGCAAGCCTTAGAGATGCAATCAGTAAAGTCTATGAGTATGGCCTTCTCGGTCAATCAATACTCGGAACTGAATTCTCATTTGATCTATCTGTGAGACTGGGAGCAGGCGCCTATGTCTGTGGAGAAGAGACTGCTTTGATAGAGTCTATCGAAGGTAAATCCGGAAGGCCAAGACTTAAACCGCCTTATCCGCCGGTAAGCGGACTATATGATAAGCCGACAGTTGTTAATAATGTGGAGACATTTGCGTGTGTTCCTCCGATAGTCGACAAAGGAGCAAGCTGGTTCAAATCTATTGGGACCCAGTCATCACCTGGAACAAAGGTCTTCTCTCTGTGTGGTAATTTGGTGAAAAGAGGAATAGTTGAAGTCCCCATGGGCACTACTGTTCGAGATCTTGTTCACAAGTTCGGTGGAGGAATACCGAACGGAAGAGCTTTGAAAATGGTACAGACCGGCGGTGCTGCAGGCACTTTTATCAGATCCGAAGAGATGGATGCAGAACTTGATTTCGACTCGTTCAAAAAGTATGGTGCATCTCTAGGTTCGGGTGTTATTCTTGCAATTGATGAGACCCACTGTGCAGTAGATACAGCAAAGAATCTCATGGAGTTCTTCGCCCATGAATCTTGCGGAAAGTGCTCGCCATGCAGAGAAGGAACTCATGTAATTGTCCATATTCTGAATGAGTTCTCGAAAGGAAGAGGAACCACAGAGATGCTCAGTCAGCTATATGACATATCTGAAACTATGGAAGACTCTTCTTTCTGTGGTCTAGGACAATCGGTACCTGTACCCTTGAGATCTATCCTGGATAGATTCAAGGAGGAATTCCTTGCCCACGTAGATGCTCCGCAGTGTCCTGTTGGTGTCTGCAAGTTCGAAAAACCAAAGAAGAGGTAAATACGTTGAAATCTTTGGCCGGGGCGACCCGGCCTTTTCTCTGTTATAATTGCCGAGAGGTGGACTATGGACAAAGGTAAGAAGACTGATCTAATTGTGCTAATGATTCTGCTTGCCTCGATAATCACTATTGCACTAATACTCACTTCTCTAGGCGAAAAGAACAAGCTTGAGAAAGTTGCAGCTCTGTCTGTCCTCTACAATGCAGGCCTGGGCGCTGATTACAAGACTTTTCTCAATAGCCCCACCTACTTGTATGATGATCGAGTACTTGATGCCTACAGCTACTTCACCGACAAGAACCCTTCAAATGAACTAATGTTAAACAGTTCGATTAGAATGCATAATCTGCCTGAAGAGAGGATTTTCGAATATAACTCCGCCCTTACAAAGCTTACACAGGCCAGAACGAAAAAGGAGTATCCTGATCTAGAAAGAAAAGTTGCTTCGTTGATTGAATCCAGCAAATTGCTTTCCGATAGATCGGATCTCTTTAGAAGACGCCTTTCAGAGGAGATCTACGATTCGCTTGTCGAGTTCGGCGGTACGAAGGTAGAGATTATTATCGGTGGAAGAGTTCGTACTCTAGATCTCTCCAAGCTCGATCCGGCGGTGGTACTGTCTATTATGACAGTTGAGTCATCATTGAATCCATTTGCTTTGATGGAAGAGAGAAGCATCGACGAATCCTTTTCATCATACGTCTATTCGAGAGGACTCATGCAAATCTACGAGATGACTCTCTGGACTCTGAATTCATGGTTAAGGCAATCTCAAATAAACATCAAGCCTGAAGAACTCTGGTCTGTAAGAAACAATATCTTTCTTGGAATGGTATACCTCGCGTATGCCAATGAGCTGCTAGAGGAGAGAAGATGAGAGACTGGAAGAAGGATGCAATTGTATATCAGGTGCTCCCCGATAGATTCAATTTGGGCAATGGAAAGACTGTCTTTCAGAAGAAAGAGGAAGGGTACTATTCGCTCCCCAAACAAAAGGTCAAAAGTTGGGAAGAAAGACCTCTCGCTTCAATTGACGGAAGTCACCAGTATGATTTTTGGGGAGGAGACTTGATCGGCATAGTCGAAAAACTTGATTACATCAAGGAGCTTGGAGCAAACACCGTTTACTTGAATCCGGTATTCTGGGCTCACACAAATCATAAGTACGACACAATTGATTACTTCGCTATCGACCCCGATCTTGGCACTGAAGAAGACTTTGTTGCCCTAATTGAGAGTGCCCACGCAATGGGAATTAGAGTTGTACTTGACGGAGTGTTTAATCATGCTGGCATTGCTGGAAGGTGGTTCAATGGGCTGGAGATCTTCGATGAACCAGGGGCTTTTCAAGGCAACGAAAGACTGATGGAGTACTTCATAAGGGGAGAGAAGGGATTCAGGGGTTGGATGAATTCCGGTAATCTTGTCGAACTGAACCTGGAGAACCCCGATCTTGCGGAAATCATTTTCAAGGGAGAGGAATCAGTGTTGCGTCATTGGCTCAACATGGGAATCGATGGCTGGAGGCTAGACGTTGCATATGATCTGGGTCCTGAAATTCTGAAGGAAATAGTCGAAAGAACAAGATTTGCTAGACCTGATTCGTGCGTGATTGGTGAGATATGGAATTACCCAGGGAGCTGGCCGGAGCGATCGGGTCTTGATGGGCTTATGAACTACTACTTCAGGTTGATAATATGGGAAGCTTTGAACGGTTTTGTTTCAGGGAAAGATGCAGTTAACATTATTAATGATGCAGTTAGAGATGCAGGCCTGGAATTCCTGTCGAAGTCCTGGACTGTCCTTTCTTCACACGATGTACCGAGACTGAAGAACGAGCTTGGATCCATAGACAGAATCAAAGCAGCGTTGATTCTCCAGTATTGCCTTCCGGGCGTCCCTTTGATCTACTATGGGGAAGAGTTAGGTATGGAAGGAGGCAACGATCCGGAGAATAGGGCACCGATGAAGTGGGAGCACACGAGCCAGGAGATTGAGACCTTGAACTTATACAAGACTCTGAACACCATTCGTTCAAGCAAACCATCTCTCCGGTCGGGCGACTTCAAACCCCTAGTCAGCTCTGATCATTCTCTAATCTCATTCAAGAGAACAACTGGAATTGTTGATGATCTTTTAGTCTGCATCGTAAATCCTACAGAAAAGAATGTAAGGTCAAGAGTATTTCTGCAAGAGGGCTTTCTCATGAATGGAACGGAGATGAAGGACACTATTGCAGGAAAGGCCTTTAGTGCATCCTTTGGGACGATAAGTATTGACCTTCACCCATACGAGGCTCTAATACTTGAACCTGTGATCTCTAGATCCAACTCAGATTACTCCCCATATAAGAGAGTATGAGAAGAACAAAAGAAAGATCCTTCGGTCTCGTAATTCTTGCAGCGACAGCTATGATCTGGGGAGGATCATATATATTTACGAAGGTGGCCGTTGAATCACTGCCACCAATGCTACTAGCGTATATAAGATTCTCCATAGCGGTCGGTATACTCTTTCCGTTGTCTACACGGAAAAGAGGTTCGTTTAGGACCGTCGATCACAAGAATGCTGCTTTGGCTGGATTATTCGGAATCACGTTCTATTTCCTGTTTGAAAACTACGGACTGACTTTGACGAACGCTTCTGATGCTTCTCTCATCGTCTCCACCGCACCGATTCTGACAATAATTCTCTACGATGTTGTTACGAAGCGATTCGATTTCTTGGAGTATTTTGGGGGTTTAGTAGCTTTTGCCGGACTCTTTGTAATCATCTTCTCAGGGAGATTCTCCGAAGGCTCTAGTACAGTTGGAAATCTCCTCTCCTTTGGCGCTGCAGTTTCATGGGCTGCCTACACCTTTTTCTACGAGAAGATACACAACAGCTCAATATGGACTACTCTGGAAATAATGCTTTGGGGTCTTCTCTTTTCATCACCTCTCGTGGTAACTGAGGTGTTCATTCTAAACAAGCCCGTTGAGTTTTCTCAAGGTGCAGTAAGAGGGATTCTCTTTCTTAGTGTATTCGCCTCCGCTCTTGGGTACATAATGTGGAACAAAGGCATAAATCTTTGGGGCGGGAAGGCAGCAACTCTCTGGGTCTACACCATTCCTGTGTTCACAATCATTGCAGATATACTCTTTCTAAAGAACTCCCCTTCTCTTATGTTCTTCTCGGGATCAGCACTCATTGGTATTGGAATGCTTGTAGTTATTTCAAGGGAGTCTAGTCATTTGACTTCTACAAACGGAAAAGATTAACCGATTACAGTCTCAACCGATTTAAGCTCTACTGGAATAACTCTTGAGAGACCATCTGTCATCGTAACTCCGTGAAGAACGTTGGCAACTTCCATAACAAGCTTGTTGTGGGTGACAACAAGAAACTGAGTATCGGTAGCATGCTTTCTCAACAGCACCCTGAACCTCTCCGCATTGAAGTCATCAAGAGGAGCATCTACCTCGTCTAAAACGTAGAAGGGGCTGGGCTTTATACTCAATAAGGAGAACACTAGTGCAATACCGACAAGTGCTTTCTCTCCTCCAGAGAGAAGTTGCAGCTTCTGAACTTTCCTTCCAGGCCTCCTTACAGTTATTTCCAAACCGGTCTCAAGAAGATCTTCACCCGGGATGATTTTGATTTCTCCTTCCCCACCGTCAAAAATCTCCTGAATGTAATGGCTGAAGTTACTGTTCACGTTGTTGAACGTCTCCATGAAAATGTTCTTGGCCTTCGCATCAGTTTTATCAATCAGCTCTATCAACTTCACCTTGGCTTCTTCCAGATCTCGCTTCTGCTCATCGAGTTCCTGATACTCTTTGTCCACAACTCCATACTCGTCTATTGCCTCAAGATCAACACTGCCAAGAAACTTCAGCTTGTTTTCGTAATCATCAAGCTCCACTTTTAC
Organism: Mesotoga sp. Brook.08.YT.4.2.5.2.; assembly: GCF_003351125.1. Classification (NCBI taxonomy): domain Bacteria; kingdom Thermotogati; phylum Thermotogota; class Thermotogae; order Kosmotogales; family Kosmotogaceae; genus Mesotoga; species Mesotoga sp. Brook.08.YT.4.2.5.2. The sequence goes on along the minus strand of NZ_JPGZ01000006.1, from coordinate 230,630 downwards.
ATCTTTAAGGTTCTCTTCTGACAGGATCTGAATCTCGCTCGCATCTTCTTCAAACTCTTCTCTTACCCTTGAGAGCTTCATTTCACTTTCTTGAATATGCATTTCGATTTGATGAGATTGCTCACGAAGCTTCTCTCTTTCATCCTTCAACCTGTTAATCTCTTCTTCAACCTCCTGAAGGGCTGATAGTCTTTGCTCCTTTCCCTCTCTTTGATATCTAATGCTAGAGAAGAGATTCTCTGTTTCCTTCTTGACCGATGAAAGCTCCCGTTCCTGATCGGCTACTTGCTTTCTTAGGCGTTCTGTCTCCGACTCAAGCTCAGTTACCTCCCTAGACAGGAGCTCAATACTTTCCTGATCGTTCTTCTTCTTCTGAATTAGAGATGCGTGTTCCTTCGTATACTGTTCATGTTTCTCATATAGAGTTGAAAGCCTTAATCTAGTGTCTACTATTGTCTCTTGGAGCTGTTCAAGAGCCTTTTTCTGTTTCTTCAACTCTTCGGATTCGGCCTCGACTTTCCTTTCCAAATCCAATCGTTCTTCTCTCAGAGAAGTCTGCTCTCCAACAAGAATCTCCTTCTTTCTCGAATTCTCCTCCAACCTTCTTGTATACTCATTTTCGAGCTTAGTTAGTTCCGATATCTCCTCTTCAACTTCCTGTGCAGATTTAAGGAGCTCACTAATCATTCTGTTTATCGCGGCCCCTTTGGAGGCAAGTTCGTTCAGCTCTTCCTGCAATGTCTTAAGGTAGCCGCGAACTTCAATAGTTTCATCTTTCAGTCTACCTATCTGCTTACCACCGAGCTGGATCTCTTTCTCGAGTTTCGTTTCTCTCTCTAGAAGCTCTTGAATTCTTCGTTTTCTCGAAAGCAAATCGGTTCTCGTCTCTTCCCCAATGAAGCCACCAGTAATCGAACCGCCAGCACTCAACAATTGACCGTCAACAGAGACTATTCTTCCCGAGAAGCCTGCTTCCTTCCTCATCTCGATTGCATCATCCAAACTTCTGGCGACAACTGAATTCGCAAAGAGATACACCGGGAGCTTCTCGAAGCCAAAGGGAATATCAACCAATCTGGCTGCGTAGTTTATGAATCCAGGATGCGACTCCACTCTGGTGAAGTTCCTGAAGTTCCCTTCAATCATATCCATAGGAAGCAGTGTGACACGGCCGATCTTATATGTCTTGAGAAACTCGATGACTCTCTTTGCGGTTATGGAATCATCAACCACGATATCTTGCATTCTATAACCGAGAAGAATAGTTATCGCAGTTTCGTATGATTCTGGTACCTGGATAAGATTCGCAACCACATCTCTCAGGCCTGCAAAACTATCCTTTCTCGAGAATACCTCTCTCACAGCCTTGGAAAAACCCTGATACTCTTCCTGTTGTCTTTCAAGTAGGGATCTTTCCATTTGAGAACGCCTTAACTCATTTTCATCTTTAGAGAGTTTCTCTCTTGCTTTCTCAAGCTCCGTATCTAGTTCATTCAGGCGTTCTCTTGACGCACCAATATCTCTCTCAACTTTGCGCTGCTTCTCGGTGCTTTCCTTACCTTGTTTGGCGAGTGATTCAGTCTCATCTTTGAGAGTCTCAAACCTCGCGCTCTTAGCTTCAAGCTGACTCTCGATTAACCTTAGCCTCTTGCCCGTATCCTCACGGTTGTTATCGAGTCTCTCAAGCTCATTCTCTATCTTGGAAAGCCTTTTCGAGATTGACTCAAAACTCTCCTGGTGTTTCAGCCATTCTCGTTCACGCGCACTGTAATTCTTCACCAGCGAGTCTCTCTCCTCTTCGGAAGAGGAAAGGGCGGCTTCTTCATCAGAGATCTGCTGCTCAAGACTATCAATAATCAGTTTGATCTCATCCTTTCTCTTATCGAGATCATCGATTTCCGATCTGAAATTATCTATCCTAGTGGAGACTTCAATTAGTCGGTTCTCTTTCTCACTCAATCTTCGAGTGTACATTTCTTTAAGCTCGAGCAAGTCATTCTGACGTTTTTTATATTCTTCAAGAAGTTTCGTAAAACCCTCAATCTCCTTGTCGACCTCAGAAAACTCCGCCCTCAGGGCCGACCAGTTCGATTCACCTTCAATTAGCTTTTTCTGAAGATCCTTCAGTTCATCTCGTGCTTTGTCAAATCTTTCTCTCAGACTAGTAAGCTTCTCTTCTTCCAGTCTTGCGATATTGCCAAAGTAAAGGTTCTTGAGTTCCTTTTGTTTCGCAGAATACTCAACAAACTTTTCTGCCCTCTTCGCTTTCAGATATAGCGACTTCCTTTGCTTGCCAAGCTCAAAGATAATGTCTTCAAGCCTGCTCAGATTCTCTTCGGTTGCCGCCAGTTTCCCGAGTGCTTCCTTTTTCCTCTCCTTGTAAACAGCCGTGCCTGCGGCCTCTTCAATGAGAGCCCTTAACTCGTAAGGTGAGGCTGTCACGACCTTATCAACCTGTCCCTGACCAACAATCGAGTAGATATCCATCCCTACTCCTGTCCCCTGGAACAACTCTCTGATATCTCTCAGCCTAGACTGCTTGTCGTTAACTTTATACATCGACTGCCCGTCCCTGGAAATCTCTCTTGCTATTGAGAAGGTCCCTTCCTCCGACTCGAACACCAGTCTTACTTCAGCAGAGTTTGATGGCGGAAACCTCTCCGAACCGTTGAAGATCACATCCTCTCTACTGTCAGCACGGATGTTCTTCATCGACTGTTCTCCGAACATCCATCTTATTGCATCCACAACGTTCGACTTGCCGCTTCCATTCGGACCGACCACAGCTGTAATTCCCGATGATACATCAAATTTCGTCGGCATGGCAAAGCTCTTGAACCCCTTGATATAAACTGAATCAAGCTTGAGCATAGACTCCCCCCAGAATCCTTTCCCCGATAGACTTCATGTAGAAAGGCAAATCGACATCCTCTCCATTCTCGACAAAGGAGATTGAAATCCCCTCTCTAAATGCTCTTGCGAGAATTCCCTTCTTATGGCCTGTGAACCATTTGCTGTTCGATCTATCAAGGCAAAGAGAGCGACGATTATTCTGCACGCAGAACTCTCTTAAGATCTCAAACATCAGCCTATCTCTGACAAGTTCCCCAAGAGCAGGGTGAAAAGGACCTGCAACTACATTTGCCACCTGTCTTCCGTAAAGACAGATCCCTACTCTACTAACTTTCACTTCAGACAGCAAAAGCAAAAGGTACATCTTCCATAGAATCTCAAGTGACTCTTCAATTCCTTTCGGCGTGAATGCTCCAAGATGATACTCTTCTTCGAGAATCGATCCTTTCAGTACAACGACTGGATGAAGCCTCACACAAGATGCACCGACTCTGATTGCTTCCTTTGTCGAGAACATGTCCTTCGCCTCGCAATCTCCAGATAATCCTGTCATCAAATGGATCCCGTAATCAATTCCATTCTTTCTCAATAATCGAGCGGCTTCGTAAATCTCGTTTGCGCCATGATCTCTGTGACACCCTCTCAGAACATCGTCGTCGAATGACTGAACTCCTAATTCCACAAAGGTTATTGGGTAAGATCTCATACGATTAATCGTCTCTTCAGTAAGCAGTCCCGGCGACGTGGAGAATCTTATACCTCCAATGATTCCTTTCTTGAATAATCTGTCTGCAATTTCAAGGTACATTTGCTGACGGCCTTCACCTGAAAAGGTGCCGCCATAGAAAGCCAGTTCTGCCTTATGGGGATCCCTGAAAAACGAAAGGTATCTCTCGACAGTTTCATGGACCTCGGCTTCATCGGGAAGTCTACTTACTCCCGTAGCCGAATGTTCATTACAGAAAGTACACCGCGTTCTGCAACCCTCATGTGGAACGAAAATCGGAATGATATTCATGCTAATATTATAAACCGATCGAGCGCTATTTAACAAAGATACTTCAACAAATCTTAAACAGCGTGCTTTTCGTGTTACTTTTCAGGTGGTACAATCAAACAATCAGGAGGAATGATTATGGTTCATAATGAGTCTTTATATGGGAATAGAGTAGTCGATAATAATTCCTGGCCGGGATCGGTCAGTTAATCTTTGCTTTTGTAGCTTTTAGAAGATTAAAAGGCCGATGGATAACCATCGGCCTTCTTTTTTTATAAGGGGTGAGAGAATGGAAAGCACAGGGAGACTAAGCACAAGGATACTGGAACACCTGAGCGACCCACTAGTAAAATCGGCAGTTAGAGTTAAGTCCGCACTGCTGGGAGAAGCAAACAACTTCCTTCGGGGAAAAGGCTTTGTGGAACTTCTTCCCACCGTTGTATCTCCGATAACCGATCCACTGAACCATGAAGTTCATAACGCGAAGTTTCATTATTACGATCAGGAGTATCGTCTAACGCAGTCTATGATTTTCCACAAGCAGTTGGCATGCAAGTCATTTGACAGGATTTTCATAGTATCTCCTAACGTGAGACTAGAGACTTCTGAGAAGGCGCTGTCGGGAAAACATCTTTTCGAATTCAGTCAGATCGATCTGGAAATCAAGAACGCGTCCAGAGATGACGTGATGTTACTTGTTGAAGATCTGCTGGCCAGCGTAATTACAACAATTAAAGAGAGCTGTAGAAGGGAACTGGAGTATCTGTCTTCAGACCCTTTAGTACCCTCCCGACCATTCGCAAAAGTGAAGTTCATGGATGCTTACGAACAGTATGGAAAAGACTTCGAAACCGTTCTGTCCTCCAGCTTCACTGAACCCTTCTGGTTGATAGACTTCCCAATTTGGGAGAGGGAGTTCTACGACCTCCTGTCTGATGATGGAAAGACACTCAAAGACATGGACTTGATTCTTCCAAAAGGATTCGGAGAGACCTTGTCTGGTGGAGAGAGAGAGTGGGAACACCCAAGGATTATTAACAGAATGGAATTCAAAGGTACTGACCCCGAAGAACTTGCCTGGTACATGGAGATAGCAGAAATGAGAGAACTCATTCCAACAGCGGGTTGTGGAATTGGAGTCGAAAGACTTGCCAGATATGTATGCTCTCTTGACAACGTCCTGAAAACCAGGCTATTCCCGAAAGTTCCAGGGCAGAGCTGGATATAACGAAAACTCCCCCTTACGGGGGAGTTCTGGCTCCAGCGGAGGGACTCGAACCCCCAACCGTCCGGTTAACAGCCGGATGCTCTGCCATTGAGCCACGCTGGAACACATTGATTATTGTAACTCGAATCTAAAGTTATTTCAAGTAGCCAAAGCTACTGATTGGAGGTTTCGATTCTTCCGACTGGTCGAGTAGCGACAAGTGAAGTTCCCTCACCGTCGATGTCATCTATCAAAACGTCCCCTATCTTCACCGGCGCCTCAACGGCTATTCTTCTGATTAAGCTCATCTTTTCGAGTATTAGGGCTCTGTCAATTGGGCCTGTGGTCTTCGCTGAAGCAAGAGGGAGTTCTCCGTTCAAAACTCTCACGCTGGTCGTAAGTATTCGTTTCGGCATTACGAGTTCATTGAGTGCGTATTCCTGACCTCTTGGGCATTTGTTACCAGTTACTTCGTATTTCTCATCCTTCTTTCTTACAGATATCTTGCAACCTACGGGGCAGATCACACAGGTAATATGTCGTTTCATGTTAACACCTCTACAGTCAGTTGTCCTGCATCCAGGAGAGGAGCCAGCTTATCCTTGTTTATGACCACTTGGATCATCTCACTTGGAACTCCGTAAGAAAAACCCTTTTCGTAGTTCAACTCCTTTAGTACTACTCTTCCCTCATCCATGGGCTTCCTCAGTCTTATGTACAATCTCAAGTGTTCTTCCATATCGACAATGCTTGGAACCAGTACTCCCACGTTTTCTCCTCTTATGACCGGAACTCGGTCACCTGACGTGTTCTCGCCAAGTGAGAAAAGAGCAGCATGTCGGCCAGCTATCCAACCCTCAGCTGCCACATAATCAACCAGGTCAAACACAGCCACATTGTTTCCTGCAGCGAAGACACCTTCTATGCTACTTTCACCGGTATTGGAAACGATGAAACCTCGATTAACAGGATCTATCATCAAATCATTATCGAAATCCTCAACCTGTGGCAACAATCCTGCCGATAGAATCAGCGTGTCTGTCTTCAATTTCTTCGAGGTGCCAGGAACAGGCGTGAATTTCTCATCGACTCTTGAGATCTCAACTTCCTCAAGCCTTCCGTTGCCATAAATGCCAGTAACCGTTGTCGACAGAAGAAGCGGGATACCATAGTCCTCTAGACACTGAACAATGTTTCGCGTAAGCCCACCTGGATACGGCATTCGCTCAACTACTGCCACAACCTCGACACCCTCAAGGGTTAGTCTTCTGGCCATTATCAACCCAATATCCCCCGAACCAAGTACAACTGCACGTCTTGACGGCAGATAGTTCTCCAGATTGACAAATCTCTGTGCCAGTCCAGCTGGCAGAACCCCAGAAGGTCTATCTCCTTGTATCAGCAATGACCCAAATGGTCTCTCTCTTGCACCGGTCGAAATCACGAGAGCCCTTGACTCTATTTTGAAGGCACCTTGTGGTGACAACACCAAAGCTTCCTTCCTCCGGACATCAATTTCCCGAACATATGATTCACCTATCACATCTACCCTTTCCTGACTCATCTCACTCTGTAGTCGAGCTGCAAACTCCGGACCAGTAAGTTCTTCATGATAAAACTGAAGTCCAAAACCATTGTGAATGCACTGATTCAAGACGCCGCCAACTACTGCCTCTCTTTCGAGCAGGGTTACTTTGACACCCTGTTTCGCTGCGCTGAAGGCACCGGCCATTCCTGCGGCTCCCCCGCCAATTACAAGTACGTCTGTGATGAGTCTCTTCATTGTCTCACCTTCTCGCTTACTATCCAGCTTCTTTCATTGTTCTGTCTAATCTCCGACAGGTCTTTTTTCAGCTCTCTGGCCAGAATTCTGGCAATACTTGAACTGCAAAATCCGCCTTGACATCTACCAAAACCAGCTCTTGTTCTAAACTTAATTCCATCCACAGTCCTCGCTCCATCTCTTATTGCCTGAATCACCTCTGTCTCAGATACCTCGTTGCACTGGCATACAATCCTTCCATAGGCGGGATCCTTGTCAATGAGTTGTGATGCTCGCTCAAACGAAAGCTCTTTTATTCTCTCTCTCTCTTTGATGCTAGAAACGAAATCATCTCTTTCGACCAGGCGAATTCCTGTTTCGGGGACTATTCTAGTCACAACATATTCTGCAATCGCCGGTGCTGCAGTTAATCCGGGAGACCTGATGGCTCCAACCGTGATGAAGTTCTCTAGTTCTTCTGCCTTTCTTATGTAGAAATCCTTCTGATCTGTCTCCGGTCTTAGTCCGGCAAAGGACTTGACATACCAGCCTGGATTGTCTATTCCGGGAATCAGATACTCCCCGGAATTTCTAACAGAGACCAGCCCCTCATAAGTAGTACTTACATCTTCAGGAGTAAATCCCGGCAACTCGACAGAAGTGGGACCAAGTAGAACACCTCCATCAACCGTTGGAACAACGAGTCTTCCTTTCCCTTCGGCAGTTGGGAGTGGAAAGATAATCCTTTTTACAAGCGAACTTGCTTTCTTATCCAAAAGAATGTACTCTCCCTTTCTCAATTTAACGGAAGGCACATCAACTCCGAAGCTTGATGCAACTCTCTCGAAGAATACCCCCGCAGCGTTTATCACTAAATCAGCCCTTAGCTTTCTTCCCGATCTTAGAAGAACCTTCTCAATCCTCCCATTTCTCATAGTACCGCCCACTACCTCATCGCTTGTGATTATTTTGCCTCCGTTTTCAGAGACGTTTATCGATGAAGAGATAGCTACCATCCATGGCTCGGTAATACCGGCACTGCTGCAAAGAAGTGCAAAGTTGAACTCATCAGAAATGTATGGTTCTAGACTCTTCAGTTCACTCTTCTCAACAATTCTGAGTCCTTCCACACCATTTCTGATGCCGTTTTCAAGGAGCTCCTCAAGTCTTGGCAGTTCGTCTCTGCCTCTGGCGACCACAAGTGACCCTGTCCTCTTAACAGGAAACTTTAGCTCTTCAGAAAGCCTGGTAAACATCGAATTCCCGGCGGCACAAAGTTTCGCTCTTAGAGTATCTGGCGGATCATCGTAACCACCATGCAAAATCGCCGAATTCGCCTTGGTAACGCCTTGACCTATATCCTCGGACTTCTCAACCAGAACGACTTCAATTTTGTATCTTGTGAGTTCTCGGGCAATTAGCGAACCGACAACTCCACCACCAATAACCACCGCCTGCATTCCGGCACCTCCAATAAGAAAACCACGCCATCAACTTATGGCGTGGTTTTCTCATAAACTCTACCACGTTTACTCGAATTATATCACAAATGTTTTTTCAGATTACGGATACCTGAAAAGCAAAGAGCACATAAGCGATCTACAGAACATGGTGTATCATCGATTAAGGGAGGTTTACTATGCTTAAGGGAATCATTGCAGCTTTATGGGATAGAAAAGAGAGGCCGGAAGCCGTTATACCGGAGACGGTTTTTTTTCTCAATGGAGGTTTGTTTGAAGTTCAAGAGAGAATAGACCAGTTCAAATCTGCTGGCAAAAGGGTATTTGTTGATATCGATTTCGTGTCTGGACTTTCTGGAGATGAAGACAGCGTTATCTACCTTAAGAAGAGCGGGGTAGATGGGATAATCACGGCTAAACTAAGGATTTTTAAGCAAGCCGTTAACGTTGGTTTGAATCAGAGCTTGTTGAGGTTCTTCGTTCTTGACTCGAGGGCCGTTGACAAAGGAATACAGCAAATCGTATCTAATGGTATAAGAAATATTGAGATACTCCCTGGAATTGTTGCGGCGAAAATCGCCCCAAAGATCAGAGCACACGCACCCGACATAACGATTGTCGCCGCTGGACTCATAGATACCGCTGAAGAGATTGAGACTCTCAAAAAACACGTGGATGCCGTTTCCACAAGTTCCACGACCCTATGGTCCTACAGATGGTAATTATCTGCTGATTCTTGGATCAAGCGCATCCCTAAGACCATCTCCGAGAATATTCAGGCTCAGTACGATTATGGCGATCATAAGACCGGGAAAGAGGACGATCCATGGTGCGCTAAGTAGATAAGATGTGCCTTGACCTACCATACCTCCCAAAGTAGGTTCTGGTGGAGGTAAACCAAGACCAAGAAACCCAAGAGATGCTTCTGTAAGAAGGGCAGTTGATACGTTTGTTGTGAAAGTGACTATGAGTATAGAGGAGATGTTTGGAAGGATGTCGGTCAACATTATTGAAATACCCTTCTTTCCCAACGCCTTTGATGCCTTTACATACAGACTGTCCTTCAGAGACAAAGTGGCTCCCCTAACAGTCCTTGCAAAAATCGGGACGTAGACCAACCCTATTGCGAATATCAGATTGGCCATGCTTGAACCAAATAGTGCAATAATGAAGAGAGCCAGTATTAACGAAGGGAAGGCAAAAAAACTGTCCATGATCCTCATGATTATCAGATCAGTCCAGCCGCCTATGTAGCCGGAAAGGAGTCCCAACAAGGTCCCTATAATAGCAGATAGTGCTATTGCGCTGGACGCAATGATCACACTCTTCTGAACTCCATATATTGATCTTGAGAACACGTCTCTTCCAAACTGGTCTCCACCAAACAGATGACTCCAGGTGGGTTTGCTCATGAAAGAATCCATATTCATCTTATACGGATCGTACGGAGCAAACAAACCAGGAAGCAGAGTCACCATGATTATAACTATGATAATCGCCATACTCACTATGTAAATTGGATTATTGATAAGTCTTCTGAATACATTAAGCAATCTCTCTCACCTACCGAAGTTCAACACGAGGATCGATGAGTGTGTATATTATGTCTACCGCTATGTTCAACATAACTATCAGAATACCTATAAAAAGAACAATTCCCTGAACAACTGGGTAGTCTCTTTCATTCACTACATTGAGAAGAAGTCTTCCCATTCCCGGAAGCGCAAACATATTCTCAATAACGATTGTCCCGCCAAGAAGATATCCAAGCTGAATGCCGGAAAGCGTTACCACAGGAACCAGAGCGTTTCTCAGTGAATGCTTAAAAATAACATTTCGCACACTTACCCCCTTTGCTCTTGCCGTCCTAACATAATCCTGATTCAGCACGTCCAGCATCGAGGTTCTCGTAATCCTTAAGATCTGGGCAGCAACCATCAAACCCAATGTGAGCGAAGGAAGAAACATCACTTGAAGATTGGAAATTAGATCTACTCCCGGTCTTACATAGCCAAAGAGATTGAAGCCGTGAAAGGTACCTGAGAAGAGAACTATGAAGATCGCCCCCACCCAAAAGGATGGGGACGAAAGACCGATGAGGCCGATTATCCTTACGAAATTGTCAATGAAACCATTTCTTTTGATTGCAGATATGATTCCCATTGGAATACCAAACAACATAGCGAATCCAAGAGAGAATAATGACAGTTCAAGAGTAACGGGAAATCTCTCTCTTATTAGTTCGGTTACGGTTCTTCCCGTTCTAAGTGAAGTTCCTAGATTGAAAGAAAGGAGGTTTCTCACCCATATTCCATACTGAACGACTAAAGGCTTATCTAGACCATATTCAGTATAGAGCTGCTCTATTTGGCTTTCACTAAGATAGTTCTGAGTTCCTAGCATCATGTCCACCACATCGCCGGGAACTATGTGGATTGCAATGAAAACCAAAAATGTTACTAAGAGAACAGTGGGGATTGCCGAAAGCAACCTCCTGACAATGTATCCGAACTCCATTCTCTACCTGCTTATTACTCTTTGCGAGTTTCTCTCAAGAAAACAAGACTCTCGTTAGCCAGAGATCTGAACCCTTGAACAGCGTTATTCGAAGCGAATATCGTGTTTGCCGAATACAGGAACAGAATCGGTGAGTCTTCCACAAGCTTTTTCTGGAGCTCTCCATAGATCTTCTGTCTTGCAACAATATCCGACTCGCTTCTTCCTCTGTCAAGGAGTTCATCGACCTCGGGATTGCTGTAAAGGAATACATTGGTTGATCCACCGGTTCTGAAGGTCCTGTTGAACTGAATATCCGGATCAATAGAACCACTGTTCATGGAAATGAAAGAATCGAAATCGCTTTCTCTCCATTTGCTAATGAAGATACCCCATTCCACAATGTTTATCTTTGCTGTGACGCCAACTTCCGCAAGCTGAGCTTGAATAACTTGGGCAACCTTGTCGAAGTTATATCTCTGGGCAGCAACTATCTCAAACTCAAAACCATTTGGATAGCCTGCCTCCGTTAGCAGCTGTTTCGCCTTTGCTGGGTTGTAAGTGTACTCCTCAAACTCATTTGGCTGGAGCGCCCAAAAATCAAGTTCCGGGTTTAGAGGACCTGTTATAGTTGCTTCGTCGAATGCAACCGCCTTGACGATCATCTCTCTGTTTACTGCATAATTCAGAGCATTCCTAACCTCTGGCTTACTTAGAGGACCTCTGGTTGTGTTGAACCCCAACAAGTAATAGCTTAGAACAGGTGTTCTATATATCTTGAATCTATCTGAGGGCAGTTGTCTCAAACTAAGCGGCTCGCTAATCTTTGCCAGATCGACATCTCCGTTTCTTAGCGCGGAGACCCGTGTTACCTCCTCAGGCATGATCATCATCTTTATTTCGCTTAGATAAGGAAGTCCCTCCACAAAGTACTCGGTGTTCTTTCTCAGCGTTATGTAGTTACCTGCTACAAATTCGGCCATAAAGAACGGGCCTGTTCCATTCGTCACGAGCTGAAGATTTGCTCCTGACTCTACAAAACTCTTCGAAAGTATTGCGCTATTGACACCTGCAAAGTTAGGTAAGAGAGAAGAGGCCATTGGAATCTTTAACTTGAACTCGACTTTGTTGCCTTCTATGGCCTTTATAGATTCGACTTCACCATAGTAAGTGGCTGCGGGAGCTTTCACTTCCGGGTCTCTAATCCTTTCAAATGTGAACAAAACATCTTCAACAGTTAGGGATTCTCCGTTGTGGAATTTGACTCCTTCTCTGATCTCGAACACGATGGTATAAGGATCGACAACTTCGAAGTCTACAGCAAGGTTAGGTATTAGGTTCATGTTCTCATCGTACTTCAGGAGACCGTCATAGACGTTTTCAAGAACTCTGTGCGAAGCAAAAGCAGTCACAAGAGTCGGATCGAATCCTACAGGTTCGGTTTCGATAGCCATCACCAATACGCCGCTTACTGCGAACAGCGCTACAGACAATACAGTTATTAGAAGCAATGCCAGATACTTTCTCACACTAACACCTCCCAAGTTTAGATGCTATTGATTTCTACTTTCCAACAAAATAGGATCATTTGGTCTTTCTACGTCGTATATTAACATCCTGTTTCCCGATTTCACTATCATAAGCCTCCCCGAGACTGAGATTTCATCGACCTGCGTAAGCTCCAGATCTCTTAGCACAACTGGTGATGCCGGAGTGCTTATGTCAACAATCGCTACTCCTTTGTCGGTTGAAGCGTAGAGAATATCGTCTGAGACTTCGATCTTCAAGACAATGTAGTACCTTCCAACGGTGCTCTTCAGCGATCTCAAAGTATCTATAAGTTTCAGTCCACCGTTTATGCCCGCTTCCCCGGAAAAGACAATGCCGTTCTTCTCGGCAACGGCTCTAGAATAACCTTCGAGAGAAAGATCGAAGCTTGAAGTGCGATCGACGTATCCCGTCCCTTCTCTCTGAAGAATCTTTATTCCTGAGAGAGCATCGGCCAAATAGATTCTTGAAAGGTCCTCAGTAACGAACAAATCTACCGGCGTTGTCCAATCTCTGTAAACAACATCCATCCCTTCGGGAATTCCGCTGCTATTAAGGGAGACTCTGACAACGACTCCAGCGCTCTTATTGTCTAGAATCCAAAGGTAACCTCCCTCAAGCACTATTTTGACCGGAGAGGTATTTGTTGCGATCGTTCCAATAACCTGTGCCTCACCCGAACTATAATCAATGGTTGTTAGTCTTCCCGTCCCTTCTATCACGTAGACAAGATTCCCTTTAACCACAACAGGCACTTCACCATCATAGTTATAACGAACCTCCATGATATCGAGGCCCGAAGTATCCAAAGAAACTATATTCAATGCCTCTCCGAAGTAGATCGCTGTTACACTTCTTTGATCATGAAGTTCCGGTTCTCCAGAAGACTGCGTTCTGAACTGAACTGTTGAAGTTGATGCAAGCAGACTCCCGTCCCTCCACAGTTCAACTTTCCAGTAATACGTACTGTCTTCCTTCAGTCGGTCCTGATACTGAAATGAGTTACCCGCTGTCGTAGCTACTAGAGACATCTGATCTTGATACTCGCCCAGATAAATTCTGAACTCTCCCGCCTGCGCTCCCGTAACCTTCCATGAGAAGACAGGTCTGATATCGGCAACTGAATCTGCAGCTGGAGCTTCTACCTGCAGATCGACTTGACTCGTTACCACATAAAGGGTCCTCGTCTCTGAGGTAACTGTGTTTTCGCCGTCCGTTGCCACAACGTACCATCTATAGATTCGATTCATGATTAGACCGGATATTCTGATTTGATTTGTCTGCATTGACTCTCTATAAAGCTCAAGATCAGATCCCGAACCAAAATACACCGAATACCTGAGCTGATCTCCGTCAGGATCATAGCCTGACCATGTCAAATCAACATAGGTTTCACCGATCGCCCTTCCATCGACGGGACTGATTAAAGACAGTTCTGGAGGTCTGTTTTCAACTGAGAATCGGAAAGTCTCGCTTCTTATTGTGGCTCCACTATTGTCTGTCAACTGAACGAACCATTCATATGTTCGTCCCGGAAGAAGCCTTCCTGTTTGATAACTGTCGCTCGAAACCGTGTAACGTGAAAGGCTACCCAGTTCTCCAAAATAGACTTCCTTCTGCCTTATCATTTCTGTATCACCGTCTAAAACCCATTTCAATGTTACTCCCGAAGCCGACACTTTTTCTCCGTTCCTCGGCGCTTCAAGCAACACTCCAAACGGCTGTCCGGAAATGAAACTGACCGGCTCGCCTGCATACTCGACGTTGTCTCTCAAGACAGATACAGCCCAGAAGTACTGTCTACCGTCCTCAAAAGATAGTTCGGGTCTGTATTTGTTGTCCTGAACAACTCTTCTGACAATGGGGTTATGATCTGAATCATAAAGTCGGAAGACGTATCCCGAACTCTGTTGTGAATATGACCAAGAGAACTCTCTGTCGTTCTCGAATACTCCACCGGAAGGATAAATGTAGTCTAGTCCCGAAACACGGCTTTTTATAGGTATTTCGAGAATCCCTTTTTCACCTCCGGGATCCTCTGCCACGATTGTCAACAAGTAATCCCTTCCGGAAATGAGATTGGTTATGACATATCTCTCAAGGTTATTTCCGATAGCTACCGGGCGCCCCAACGACTCTTCGGCAAGGTCGACATATACTCCCACCTCAAGGTCTTCTCCTTCAGGATCGTCCAGCTCCCATTCAACAACAAGAGGCGTCGTTGCCCCCTCCAGGAACATGCGAGAAGGTTGAAGAAGCTTAATGACTGGCTTCTGGTTGCCTGTAACAAACGATGAGTACCTGCTCTTGGAGCTCTTCCCACCATCATCAATAATCTCCACGGCCCACTCATATCTTCGCCCAGGTTCAAGCTCACCGATAGTGAAAGAACTCTCTGAGGCAGAATACACTTTCTCAACGAATTCGGTTCCGCGCAAGTAGATCTTTGTTGAAACGATTACCCCGTCCGGGTCGTTACCTTCCCATCTCAGGGTCAGATCCCTTGTAGAGACTTCCGAAGCACCGTCCATTGGGAATATGAGGCGCGGAACCTCGGGTGGGAGGTTTTCGGTCTCAAAAGACCAGATTTCTCCTGCAATCTCGGAACCGTCCTTGATCAAATCTACCCGCCAGAAGTACCTGGTGTTGCTCAATATATCCTGAGTAAGCTCAATATCCGGTCTATCGAGGACGCGTTCGATGACTGTGTTGTTCATCTCGATGTCATTTGCAAGAACAAACCTGTAAGAAAGGCCCTCTCTCTCTCCATCGATTTCCCAAATGAAACGGGTGTGCGAACGGGGTACTTCTTCTTCTCCAGGTCTGGGCGATACCGGTAGAACTACTGCCAGCGACTTATCTCCCGTTCTGAAGACCGCTTCTTCGCTTCTGACAAATGCGCCCCTAGAGTCAGTCGCAACAACATACCAACTGTACTCTTCGTTTTCTCCAAGATCTCGTACTACACGTTCTTGAGAATCTATAGGTCCAATTACTCTAGAATCATCTAGCGACTTCAGATGAAGCTCATAGCTTATCGAGTCGCCATCTTGATCCTCGCCGACCCACCTGAAAGAGACAGCCGATGGCTCTACCCCTTCCCGAGAAACCGGGTTAACAACGGCTACACTAGGAGCTCGGTTTCCCGGTACTATTTGCATCTCTTTGCTTGCCTCGCCACCATGATTGTCACTGGCTTTTATGACTAAACTGTAACTAGTCCCCTCGTCCAGAGCTGAAAGAAAAACGGATGTCATTCTGCCCGAAGCAATCCTGACAGGTTCTTCATCTTCAGCCCCGAAGAAGACCTCGGTTGTAACACTATCCCCATCGGGATCCACTACGCTCCAAGTTACCGGTATTGAGGACTGCCCGGGAGGCGCAAAGGGATACTTCATATCAATTACAGGAGCTCTGTTTGAAGTCCGGAAGATCCACTCTTCGCTCTTCTTCTCCTTACCTGATGCGTCCCTCACTACAACATACCAGCTGTAAGTTGTGTGTCCTTTAAGAGAAGGAATAACTATATCCGTTGAATTCGTGGTTCCGATGAGGGAATGCCTCGACTGACCTTCCGCAAGATAGACATCGAAATAAAGTGGTTCGGGATAGTACTCGAGAGGAAGTGAGGTCTTCCATGAGAGGCTCCTCCTTCCAGCATCGAAATCGCTAGCTCCGCTTCTTGGGTTTTCCGGCGTAACTGCAGGAAGATCTGCCCTCATCTGTGTTGTGAAACTCTCAGTATAAGAAGTAGATTCACCTCCATACGAGTCCTTCGCAACGACTTTCCAGTAATACTTCGTCGAGTAATCAAGTCTCTTTAGTAACGAAACGTCAACCATCGTTTCGTGCGTTCCTCTAATGAGAAGGTCCTTCTCATCTAATCTTGGCTCTCTGCCAAAATACACGTCGTATACTAACTCATCTCCATCAGGATCATTGGAACTCCAGTTAAGTGTAAGATCTTTTAGGGGGACATTTCCCAGGTTTCTGCTGGGTGGAATTAGCTCTGGTCTTCTAGGATAAGTATTCATGAGTACGAACGTCCAGATTTCACTTTCTGCAGATTTTCCGCCTTCTGTGTAAACCCTTACTTTCCACCAATACTGAGAATGAGGGTCAACCTCAAACTCATGAGAGAAGGAAAATATCCCCTCAGTAGGGGAGGTCAGATCACCCTGAAGGTCAAGTGCCAATCTGGTCAAACTATTTCTGTCCTTGCCAGCGAAGACTTCTGCTAAGAGGCCATGCCTTGGACGTTCATATACAGCTTCCCATCTTAATTCTACCTTTTCAGCATATTGGATTCTCTCTGCATTTTTCGGAATTGGCGAGACATTCGAGATAAGTATTTTCGGTTCTGGAACGGGCCAGAGGAAAAATGCTGCAACTACGGCAGCTACAATTACCAGGAGCAAAGTAATGATAATCGGCACTATCGTGGAACCTCTGTAATAGTGCAACGTGAATCCCTCCTCAGACTCTTAGTCCAATCTCGTGCGAAATAGAATTGTCGGCATTCCGCTCTATTGTATCCTCGGATAACCGCAGGCCACTAAGTTTCTTGATATGGTTCGACTGAACAAGAAACTCGTTAGAAATCATCTCTATAGTGATGTACCCCAGCTCAACTCTTCTTGCAAAACCGTTTTTAGGATTATCATCAATCATCTCTACGACGGGCTTCCATGTCCCGGCATTAGCGTAGAATTTCTCTTCTCCGTTGCTCGAAATCATCCGCAATACGTGGCGGTGATTATGACCCATCACAACACCTTTCAGTTCACCTGGAACGATAGGCGGGGCTTTGTCACCATACATCAGAAAGAACTCACTGTTCATGGCCTTTTGAAAGCCTTTCTTTCCCTCCGCACCAAGCAGTCTTCTCCCTTGCCTATATAGATTGTCAGTCTTCTTCAACTTTCTGACTGCCATCACGATTCTCACCATCAGACTTCCGAGTTTCATACCGCCGTGCCTGTTCACAAACAACCCCTCAACGACCTTCAAAACCGGCCAGTTAGCATCTATCCAACGTTGTGCATCATGGCTCTTCAAAAGAATAAGAAATTGCCTTGACCACTCCGCCTGTAAGTCCGAGTCGACCTCATACACTCTCCTTAAGTATTCAAGCCACTGAAATACATCGAGAGTAGGGTGCACATTCTGATAATCCCTTACCACCTGCTCGGGAAGCTCGGTTCTCATGAGACATTTGTCAAAGTTCTCCATCATGAACCGGGCCATATAGTCACCAAAAGGCTGCATAAGATTGCCGTTCTTCCTATCTCTGAAGAATCTGTTCACAATGTCGTACTGATTGCCGTGAATGGCCAAAGTCTTGAACTCTCTGTCAAGATAATAAGGCAGGATTTCAACCTTCTCTTCGTCTCCCAGTAACTCCTTCAACTTGTGACGGAGTCTCTCACTGAAAAGCAAAAGGGAATCATGGTTTCCAACAACGTATTTCACTCTTCCACTCTCGGCGAACTCTCTGAATGCTCTGAACACTTCCTGATGTTTGCTCTCAATAGCATCGACAATCGATACATCGATCTCTTTCAGCAATCTGTCAAAAGGCAACATCCGTCTGCTTCTAATAAACTCTGACATCAGCAACTCAAGACCATCACCAACAATTACGATCTCGCCGAAACCTTTGTCCTTGGAGCTGAGTATCAGCTCGATGAGATCCGAATCGAACTTGAAGTCATCCTTTAACGTTCCGTCACCTATGTGAAGATCACTCAGATATAGTTTTTTCACCATGGACCTCCTAATTTACATGATACCGCAAATCCTCTTTCAAGATTCAATATTTCGCGAAATTGCTGGTTCCAATATCGTTGTAAAGATGAGACAATATAACGATGGACAGGCTATGGTATTTGCTGGATCTTTCTCTAGCTTTGCCGCTCTTATTGAACGGTTTTGATGCGTTTATCGCAGCTCTTGGTGTATGTGTCTTTATTAGCTTTTCTATGCGCGGTTACGAGGGAATCACTTTTTCCGATCCAGATAAGCAGAAGGCTTCTTCCCTTGGATCCGTTGTTTTGTCTTGCTTATTCGGGGCTTTGTTGATTCGTTTATCACCATGGATAGCCCTACCTACTCTGACACTTACCGCTCTGAGATACTTCTTTCTATACAGGCTTTCTCACGAGAGCTTCAATGAAGAGAAGTTGATGCTTATTGAAAGAGAACCAATAGAAACCAAGAAAACCTACGACAGAATCAAGAGAGTACTTGACATAGTCCTCGGAGTCGCGATGCTCGTCCTGTTCGGCCCTGTCATCGGAGTAATTGTGCTGACCTCAGTTATCTCTAGCGGAAGACCTGTATTTATTTGCCAGAAGAGGATCGGAAAGGACTGCAGGGAATTCGAAATGTATAAGTTTAGAACTTTTGAAACAAAGGCGGGTAAAGATAGGATTACTCGCCTAGGCAGATTCTTGAGACCTCTAAGATTGGATGAACTTCCTCAGATAATCAACATCATAAAGGGAGACATGAGCTTAGTCGGGCCAAGGCCAGAGCTCCCATCATTTCACAGCCTCGGAATGGAGAACATACCCGATTACCCACTAAGACTCTTAGTCAAACCCGGACTCACAGGTTGGGCGCAGATCAATTACAAGTACACAACAACACTTGAAGAGTACAAAGTAAAAACTGCTTACGACCTCTATTATGTCAAGAACAGGTCGTTGATGCTAGACTTCAGGTGTCTCTTGAAAACACCCTTTGCAGTGTTTCTGGCTCTGCTGAGAAGCGATGGCTGAATAGAAACGAGGGGCACCTGGCCCCTCGGATTACCTTCTTCATCATAGCTACCCTTTGGCGATTTCCTCAAGCTCCTTCTTTCTCTCAATTACGCTCTTGCTGTTGTTCTTGTAATGAGTATGGAGTAGTTCGTGTGAGAGGTGTCCTAGGGGCTTCTCCAAATACTCTTCGTAAAGCTTTAGAATTCCCGGATTTTCATGAGATTTCCTGATTTTGGAAGACTTGTCAATACTATATATTGCTTCCATTCTCTTTTCCAAATAACCAGGAACACTCGATTTCGGTTGACCGCCGCCACCTATACAGCCACCTGGACATGCCATTATCTCGACAAAATGGTAGAAGGCTTCACCTGAACGTATCTTGTCCATCAACTTGACAACATTGCTTCCACCATGAGCAATCGCAACTTTTACTTTAGTGCCCTTCATTTCTATTTCAGCTTCCTTCACACCTTCGAATCCGCGAGCAAAGTCGAAGTCAAGTCTGGGCAACTCTTCCCCGGTGTATACCTCGTACGCGGTTCTCAAAGCCGCTTCCATGACGCCTCCAGTTGCTCCGAAGATAGCTGCAGCTCCTGTTGAGATCCCAAGAGGATTGTCGTATTCTTCCTCTTCAAGCGACTCGAAGGGTATCTTATGCATTTTGATAAGTTTCCCGAGCTCCCTGGTTACCAGAACTGCATCCGTCGATTGGGCACCTCTTACTTGAAGTGTATCTCTCCCCTTCTCATCTTTCTTAGCAGTACAAGGCATGATGGAGACCAGGTAAATGTCTTCCGGCCTTTTACCAATCTTCTCCGCGAAGAAAGTCTTGACAAGAGCACTCATCATTTCTTGAGGAGACTTGGCAGTTGAAAGGTTCTCGGTGTACTCCGGGTATAGTTTCTCCATCATGTTAACCCATCCAGGGCAACAAGAGGTGAACATCGGGAACTTTCCACCTTCCTTAACTCTTTCGAGTAGTTCAGAGCCTTCCTCCAGAATTGTCAGGTCAGCAGAGAAATTCGTATCGAACACATAGTCGAACCCTAGCTTTCTGAGTGCAGCAACCATCTTGCCGGTGCTAACGGTTCCGGGAAGTTCTCCAAACTCTTCAGCCAACGCAACGCGCACTGAAGGAGCCGTCTGCGCAATGAGAACTTTATCATGTCTCTTCAGTTCGGCAACAACATCTCTGAACTCCATCCTTTCGGTAATAGCTCCAACCGGGCATACCGCTGAACACTGACCACAATTTATACAGTCAGTAGCTGCAATAGGGGCTCCGAGAGCGGGTAAAGGCAGAACATGATATCCCCTATTTACAGGTGATAGAATTGATAGGCCCTGGAGTTCATCACATGCTCTAACGCATCTTCCACAATCAATACACTTGTTCATGTCTCTGAACAGCGATGGACTGGAAGTGTCATAAGAAACATTTCTGAGGGTCTTCGGGAACATGTCTTTAACATCGTATTGATATATCAGATCCTGAAACTCGCATCTACCATTCACATCACAGGTCATACAGTCATTGGGGTGATTTGAAAGCAGAAGACCAAGGTTGAATCTTACGGCCTTGTTCACTCTTTCAGAATTCGTCTTAATCTTCATTCCATCAGCGACCTGAGTTGCGCATGCGGGCGAGAGACTACGAGCTCCCTCAACCTCGACGACACAGACCCTGCATGATCCAACAACAGAGAGGGCAGGGTGATAACAGAGCGTTGGAATATCCATTCCAACTTCACGGCAAGCCTCAAGAATACTCTGATCCTCTTTCACGGAATAGTCCTTGCCGTTAATGGTAATTGTCACGGGCACCGAACAGCACCTCCATTCGAAATCTTCAGTTATTGAGAGAGAAGAAACTAGATTGTGATTTTTCTATCAAATAGATTCTAGCATATTGATCGCCCCTTATGCCAGGTATTAGGTTAAAATTTACCCACAGGGAAACAAATGAAAGGCAACATGGTTAGACGTGTTAAACAGTATGCGAGTCTCCGACTAACGATTGGGAGGAGTTCTCACTAAAGGTATTCAGAACCCATTCCATTTGGGCATGGAACAGGAATAAGACTATAATAGACTTGATTACTATTATGGTCTCTATGGAGGTTATGCGGTATGAGAAAATGGTTCTTCTGGGCGTTGTTGATGGTCGTGGTAGCAGTCGTATTTGCCATCAGATTGCTTCCTGATGTGCTTAACAAACCCCCTGTGATGAGCATTCCAGACATGATAATCAACGAGGGTGATATTCTTTCTATAGATCTACACGATTACTCAAGCGACGAAAAGATGGCGTCTCTCACCTACAGAAAGTTAGCGGGCCCTGGAGAAATCAGGGACACATTCTATACATTCTCGCCGAGTTATCAGCAGTCTGGAAAACACACAGTTACGATTTCGGTTGCTGACCAGAAAGAGCAAACTGCCGAATCCACATTTGTCATTACCGTTAGGGAAGTGAATCGTCCACCAGTGCTATCAGTGCCGGATCAGGTAATTGCGCACAACGAAACCGTTTCCATAGATCTTGATGAGTTCGCAGAAGATCCAGATTTGGATCCTCTTACGTACAGAATCTCTTCTGGCAACGGTCAGATAATTGGCAGCAGTTACACATACAAACCGGACTTTGCAACAAGAACAGAGGAAAGTATAACCATAACAGTTCTTGACGGTCGCGGAGGAAATGATGATTCAACATTCTTGATATTGAATAAGGCGTTCATTACAACTCCATCAACACCATCAGCTGACTCCACAACAATCGAGTCAGCAACAGCAGTCACCATTACTCCCGAAGGAACAGACGCTTCTTCGCGATTAGTAACAGCTGAAACAAGAAATCTTCCACCGGTGTCGAGCATCCCTGATCAGACTCTGGACCAGGGCAATACACTCGTTCTGGATCTCCGAACCTTCATAAGGGATCCGGAAAATGATCCAGTTTCGATAAGAATTAGTTCGGGCCCTGGTGAGGTAGAGAGATCACTCTATTCATACACAAGTACCGAGAATGACTCAGGCATAAAGACCGTTGTTCTACAGATTTCGGACGGTTTAAATACTGTTGAAGATAGCTTTCAAATCAGTATCGCCACTAAAAACAGAGTACCGGTAGCTTCGAACATTCCCGAGAGAACGATTGAAGTTAATGAACAACTTACGCTTAACCTCGGCAATTACTTCTCAGATCCTGACGGAGACATACTTTCATACCAGCTTGTCAGCGGTTCCGGAAGAATCGCCGGTAGTCAGTATACTTTTCAATCATCTGATCCAGGAAGATACTCAGCAACTATCAGAGCCTCCGATGGAAAGGGCGGATCGGTAGACAGAACAGTGACATTCAATGTAAGTCAAACAAATAACCCGCCTGTGATCTCAATTCTTCCGAGGAGGATTTCTGAGGGAGAAAGGCTGACGATTAACCTTTCAGATCACGCTTCCGATCCAGATAATGACCCGCTTAACTACTCACTAGTTTCAGGTCCGGGAACAATTCAGGGAAGAACTTACACTTTTGACGCAGACTATGGCAGCGCGGGAAGCTACGAAGCGGTTGTTTCAGTGAGCGATGGAAAGGGCGGATCGGCAAGAGCAACGGTAAGAATTGATGTCAGAGAGAGCAATAGACCCCCTGTTTTGAACATACCAGGGTTCACGATAGCAGAAGGTTCTAGACTTGTTGTTGATCTGAATGAATACTCATCTGATCCGGACAATGACAATCTATCATTTGAGATCGTTCAGGGAATGGGAACGATTGAAGGAAGCAGGCTGATAATTGAACCTGGGTACGAGGATTACGGCTTCTACACATTCGTCGTAAGTGCATCAGACGGTAAGGGAGGTACGGCAAATGCTTCTTTTGACGTGCTCGTTACAGATACGAACAGGCCGCCCGAATTCAATATTCCAGATCAAACCACAATAATCTCAAGAACTCTTCGGCTTGACTTGAGACAGTTCAGCAGCGACCCCGACGGAGACTATCTTAGATACGAACTAATCTATGGACCTGGAGTGTTGACCGGTAGCATCTACTCATTCATTCCTGAAACACTTGGATCAAGCACAGTTATGCTTAGAGCTAGTGATCTCAAAGGCGGGGAGGCTACAGCTGCTTTTACAATAACCGTAAGATAATATACTCACTGTTTGCCATCTTAGGTTGCCTTTCGGGTTCAAGGGATATTAATACCAACTAGACTTGATTATGAGCTATTATCTTGTTGGCGCTCTCTATTCCTTTCGCTTAGTACTGAAGTATGCTATAATAAGTTTGGTAGCGGGGGAGAAGATGAATACAGGAGGTTTGTTACATGATTGAAAAAGAATTGAAGAGAACTCCATCAGGAGATCAGAAGGGACTCGAACTCGAGACAGATAGAACCCTTAATCTAGTTGAGGTATCATTCGAGGACAGAAGAAAATAATCATTTGTTCTTGTCACTAGAAAACAGGTTTTGATGCTATTCATAACGAAGGCTGCGTATGCAGCCTTTTTCGCTAGATGATGCAACTGGAAATCCAACTAACGCCTTCTGAAGGGCTAACGTTACCCTTTATGCTCAGATCTACTTATTGTATAATGATTCAGAAAGGTTATCATTTTGACTTAAGGGGGCAAATCATGGAAATATCGAAACGCGGAATTCTTATGCCATCTTCTCCTATAAGAAAACTAGTGCCTTTTGCACAGAAAGCGAAGGAGAAAGGTGTGAAAGTCTATCATCTCAATATCGGTCAGCCTGACATTGAAACTCCAAGAGTGTTTTATGATTACATGAATAAGCTATCAGATTCTGTAGTCTCATACTCGCCTTCAGATGGAATAAGAGAGCTAAAGCAAGCTTTTTCAGACTATTTCCAGTCATGGGAAATAGACGTTTCGGCCGATGAGCTTCTTGTCACTTCGGGTGGCAGCGAGGCGATTCTTTTCGCCCTTGCTGCTGTCGCTGATCCTGGCGATGAGATTATGTTGATCGAGCCATTCTACGCAAATTACAAAGGCTTTGCCAACATGCTGGGACTCAATGTGAGGTCCGCTACGTCGAAAATATCAAACGGATATCGGCTGCCCGCTGACGAAGAACTATCAAAGGCCTTGACAAAAAGGACGAGGGCGATTCTATTCTCAAATCCTTCTAATCCCACGGGAGTAGTTTATACAGAGCGTGAGTTAAGGAGACTTATCGACTTCGCAAGAAGAAATGATCTATATATTATCTGCGACGAGGTGTATCGAGAAATCGTTTTTGATGAAATAAAGCCTTCTTCAATAATGACGCTTGATTCAGGACAGGACATAATTATCGTTGATAGTATTTCTAAGAGATTCAGCAGCTGTGGCGCAAGAATTGGTTGTGTGGCAACAAAAAACAGTGAGCTTTACAGAACAATGATGAAGTTTGCTCAGGCAAGATTATCTCCTCCAACCATTGCTCAGCTTGGAACAATTGGCCTTCTAACGCTTGGTAAAGAATACACTGATTCGGTGAGAAGAGAGTATGAACTCAGAAGAAATGTGGTCTTTAAAGAACTGAGCAAAATCGATGGAATAGAGATGCAAAAACCCTCTGGTGCTTTCTATATCTCGGTCAAGCTTCCTGTTGAAGACGCTGAAGAATTCGTCAAATGGATGCTTACAGACTTTTCCTATGATGGAAGCACTGTAATGGTGGCGCCGCTGGAGGGATTCTATTCGAGTGAAGGCATTGGACGAAAAGAAGTTAGGATTGCTTATGTTCTTTCTTCAGAAAAGATGAAGATCGCCATTGAAGTATTGGCTTTAGGTCTAAAGGAATATAATCGCTTGTTCGTTTCTGTCTAGTAGACTTTCCAAAAATCGAGCTCTATCGACTATTTCAGAACAAAGGAAGGAGTCCATGGCAGTTATGGATTCCTTTTCTCATTTTAGCGTTGCGGTAAGCATTTTGTCCTTGCTTATTACGAGAATTTTTTACAGGAAAGATGCCATAGATCTAATCTATGAGTATGAAGCATTTCAGACAAAGCAAGCTGGCACGAGCTCTTTTCAACCCTACTAGTTGATGCTACAGCGAGTGAGCAACTTCCCTCCGGTTTAGTGTGTCTGATATCATAGTTACGAAATGATGGGGGGAGGTGGATCATGAAAGTGAAAAACGCGTTATATGCTCAATCCGGGGGCGTTACATCCGTAATCAACGCATCAGCTTATGGGACGATTGTTGCGGCGCTTGAGAGTGAAGGAATCGACAGGATATTTGCCGGAATAAATGGTATCAAAGGAATCCTCAACGAAGAGCTTCTTGACTTGACGGAAGAAACACGGAGTGAGATAGACAGGATTCCCTACACTCCTGGCGCGGTATTCGGCTCTTGCAGAACGAAAATCGACAGCGATGAGGACTTCGATAGATTGTTCAGAGTCTTCGACGCTCATTCCATCCGTTACTTCTTCTATAACGGGGGCAATGATTCAATGGATACCGCCAACAAGATCGATAACAAAGCAAAAGAACTCGGCATTCCATTGCAAGTGATAGGAATACCCAAGACTGTTGATAATGATCTCATGGAAACCGATCACTGTCCTGGATATGGTTCCGCTGCAAGATTCACTGCGATTTCGATAATGGAGGCGACGAGAGATAAGAGATCAATGTACAGCGATTCCACAAAGGTTTTCATTATGGAGTCTATGGGGCGTCATTCAGGCTGGCTTGCTGCTTCAGGTTCACTTGCAAGTAGTGACCGATTCCACGGTCCTCAGATCATACTTTTCCCGGAAGTACCCTTCAACGAAGATGCCTTCATTGCAAAAGTAGATGATGTAATCGTAAGAGAGGGCTATTGTTCGATCGTTGCGTCAGAGGCTCTTAAGAGGCCTGATGGATCATACATATCTACTGCCGGATACTACGATTCCTTCGGAAATGTGCAGCTCGGGAAGATAGGGCAATACCTCGAAAAGACAATTCGCGATTCCTTGAAGTGCAAAGTGCATGTCGCTATCCCGGATTATCTTCAGAGGTCTTCAAGACACATTGCAAGCCTTATAGATTGGCAAGAAGCAGTTGAGGTAGGAGCACTAGCAGTCAGGGAAGCACTAGAAGGGGTAAGCGGAGTGATGGTCTCAATTCGCCGATTAAGTAATAGGCCCTATCTGAAGAAATACTGCACAGTTGATCTGGAGAGGATCGCCAACGGAACGAAAGACCTTCCTAAAGAATTCATCTCGGAAGACGGATTTCACGTTACTGAGGAGTTCAGATCCTATGCACTACCGCTCATACAGGGTGAAGCTCCAAATCTCTATCTACATGGTCTGCCCATATACGAGAATCTTGAAAGAAGAAAGGTGGAGAAGCTCCTCTGATATGAAGCTCCCCGTTCCGCATATGGCCGGGACGGGGGCCTTCTCAATTCGTAAGATCTCGGAAAAGTTGAAGATATTGATGTAGATGTCTCGTACTTAGGAAGTCTTTCTTCACTATTTCATATCCCTTGTTCCCCATTTCCTTTGCAAGACCGGGATCATCAAGTATTCTTCCAGTGTACTCAATGGTATCTTCAACGCTTTCAACGAGATAGCCGTTAATTCCGTGGTGAACCTGAAGAGGAATGCCTCCAACGTTTCCCCCAACTACGGGAGTCTTCTTCCACATTGCCTCGCTCACAGTCAAAGCAAAACCCTCGCGAAGTGATTTCTGAAGAACGACTTTGCTTACTCTTTGAGCTGCGTTCACCTCGATATCACTGATATTCTGGAAGTTCGAGAGAACCTTGATGTCGTAATCCATTCCACTGTATCTTAGAAGGTCTTCATAGATCTTCCAGCCCTCAGGATCATCTGAAGCCATCGACCCTATTAGCAGAAGCTGAAGCTCTCTAAACCTCTCCTTCAGCTTTCTATACGCATCTACAACTCCCAACGGATCCTTCCACGGATCGAACCTTGATACTTGAGTTATAACGGGTTTTCCACTCTCGATTCCGAGTTTTCTTAGTGCCTGTTGCATCTCTTCCTTCGACAGTTCCCTGTTCTTGTTGCTTAGAGGATCAATTGAAGGTGGAATTTCGTAGATCTTGTCGATTGAAATCCCGTCTTTAGCATAGTCTTTGAGTGTGAATACAGCTGCATTATAGTAAGACAGGAAGCCGTTTAGATAATCCCAGAAGACCCGATTGGGTGAGGAAGTATCTATGTGACATCTCCATACAAGCCTGCAACTTCCGAAGTCTGCAAAGGCAGGAAGACCTACCGGTTGAGGGTCATGTATCACCGCAATATCGTATTCACCTGGTTTTATGAAACTCGCGTTGTCTTTTGAAACGTTTTCAAAAAGGTCCCTATCTTCATCTGATAGTCGATCCTCCTTACCCTGAAGTGCGTTGTGCATCCTTTTTGTAAGGTCGAAAAACCGAGAAGGAGCGTCAATTACTTTCCAATCGACATTGAGGCCACAGTCTTTCATTAAAGGAATCAGAGTGTGTAGTATTTCCGCCACGCCTCCTCCAAAAGATGTTGCGTTGACATGCAAAACTCTCAGACCCCTGAGTTCGCTCGAAAGCTTAAGAATACTCTCCAATAGATCACTTTCTATAAAAGGCTCATAGTCCTTCAGACTCTTTCTCTGTACTTGCGTAGTCTTCACGTCCACACCTTCTTTCTGCTTTGGCAAAAGGTTAGCTGGTCCCGATTGGGACCAGCTAACCAAGTTAGACAGTTACTAGAAGCCCCAAACTACTTCAAAACCTGTTAGATCTTCCAGATCAAGAGCGAGTTCTTCAAGAGCGTTCTGAGCATCTGCTGTACCCAAGAGGATGTTATGAACCGCCTTGAAGAAGAGAGTAGACACTTCATTATATCGTGGCGCGGTCGCCGTTGAAGGTCTAGCAACGGCATTTATAAACACATCATACAATGAACCAAAAAACGGATTGGCTTTTAGCACTTCGTAATCCGCATAAAGAGCCCCAATTGTGGGGTTAAAGGAGCCTTCTACTGCCCTCATCTTCTGAACTTCATATCCAGCCATGAAGAGCGCCACATCGGCTGCAATTTCCGGATTTCTGCTGTACTTGCTAACCGAGAGCTGCCAACCGCCAAGCGTTGCCGCTCCGCTACCGCTCTTTCCTGCAGGTAGAGGAGAGACGTCAAACTTTCCTGCTACGGCGCTGTCCTCGCCTCTGCTTAGTGAATAAGCGTATGGCCAGTTTCTCATGAAAGCAGCGTTCCCTGTCTGCCATACCGCTCTTGCATCCTCTTCGGCAAATGTCAAGACACCACTTGGAGAAATCGTGCCTACCCAGCCGGCGGCCTTTTCAAGTATCTCAACGGCGTTTGCATTGGCAATTGTTATCTTCTTGTCGGCGCTGATAATCGTACCTGCATCGTTTGAAGCAAGCCATTCAAGAGCGTCACATGTTAAGCCCTCATAGGCGTTTCCCTGCCAAACAAATCCCCAAAAGTCGGGATTTGTTTTCCTCTCGCCTTCCTGTATTATTCTTGCTGTCTCTTCCAGTTCGTCCCAGGTCTTCGGCACAGCAAGCCCATACTTTTCAAGAAGGTCGGTCCTGTAGTAGAGAAGTCCGGCATCCGTGAACCATGGAATGGCAACCAGTTTTCCATCTACTGTGTTATTCTCAACTATTGCCGGAAAGTGCATCGATACAACCTTGTCGGCGTTGTACTCGTAAAGATCTACGAAGTGTTCTGCGAGGTCGCCGGGCCAGATTACGTCCACCTGATAAACGTCAATCTCGGGACTTCTTGCTTCGAGGAACTGGAGATAGAGACCTAGTCTGTCCTGTACCATATCTGGAGTGTCGAGAACTCTTACCGTGACATCCGGATGGATCTCCATATACATCTCAGCAGCCTTCCTTGTTAGCTCGAGTTCCTGACCGACAGCTCCTGCGGCTACCGTAATCACAGTTTGGGAAATGGCCATTAACGCGAATGATACTACCATGAGAGTTAAAAGTACCTTTTTCATAATACCCCTCCTTCAAAAGAGTTTTTTTGAGTTTCATCAATCCTCAAATCTCATTTAGTTACTTTGACTCTTCAAATCACCTCCCGTTAGCATTGAAACGAAACATTCATATAATTTCAGCATCGCTATCCCTTTACCGCCCCGGCAGTCAATCCTTGCACAATTCGTCTTTGGAAGATGAAAACAAGAACTACAACCGGTACTGTAACCACTACTGCGCCAGCCATGATCTCGCCAAAGGGAACCTGTCTCGAGACACTCCCTGTGAACAACGAAATCGCGACGGGAATTGTCCTTGCTTGAGGCGCAATAGTTGTGAATGTAAGAGCAAATATGTACTCGTTCCAAGCAGCTATAAATGCCAGTAATCCTGCTGTTACTAGGGCCGGCGCTGTCAAAGGCAGCAAGATCATATAGAAAGTTTGGAATGGAGTTGCACCGTCGACCCATGCCGACTGCATAATCTCCGTAGGAAGCTCTTTGAAAAAAGCTGTAAGAACCCATGTTGTAAAAGGCAAAGTAAAAATCATATAAGAGAGGATCAAACTCAATCTAGCACCTAGATTCAGCGTTGTGATTACCGCGTATAACCCAGAGAGTACAGTGATTTGAGGAAACATGGTTAGCGAAAGGATTAGATAGAGTGTTATCTTCTTCCCTTTGAACCTAAGTTTTCCCATTGCGTAGGCCGCAAAAGACCCAACTCCTAGAGCAAGAACTGTAGTTAGTCCTGCAACTATGGTGCTGTTCCACAAAGCTCTAACGAAGGTCCCGTCATTGAACACAGCAACATAATTCTGAAGTGTCGGCGAGAACTTTCCATTTCCGTCCACAGGAACAAAAGTAGCGGGGGTCATCTGTAGTTGAGCCTCAGACTTCAGCGAGGAGTTAACTGCCCAGTAGAACGGAAATAGCATGTAAAAGAATATGAACAGTACGAGTACCCAGAAAGCTACTCTCCCTATGAACCAGAGCAATCTATTCTTCTTCATTCTTCATCAACTCCCATAAGCCTCATGTAAATCACAGCGAAGATACCGATTAGGAAGAATATTATTACGCCTATTGCCGAAGCTAGTCCCATATTCCTGTTCCCGATCAGCTGATAATAATTGTATGAGGCCATAGAGTACATCCGGTTGCCCATCAAGACCTGAAATACGTCAAACACTCTTAGGGCGTCAAGCGTTCTGAAGATGAGCGCTACAGCTAACGTAGGCTTTAAAAGCGGCATTGTGATAGAGAGAAACTGTCTAATTCTACTTGCTCCATCAACCCTTCCAGCTTCATAGAGTTCTCTCGGGATAAGCTGCAATCCCGCAAGAATCAGAAGCGCCATGAACGGCGTTGTTTTCCAAACATCTACAGCTATGAGAGTGGGCATTTGCAGACCTGACATACTGAGGAACGAAAGATCTCCATCGCCCAAGCCCAGTCTACTAATGACCATGTTGAAAAGACCAGCTCTCGTTGGTTGAAGCATCCACTCCCATATCCTTGCTGAGACAACGGTAATAACGGCCCAGGGAACAAGCATTGTAGCTCTCATAATTCCTTTCCCCTTGAAGTTGCTGTTCACTACAAGTGCAACTCCAAGACCAAGAATAGTCTCTAGAAAGACCGAAATAACAGTGAAGACCAGCGTATTCCAGATCGCCTTCATGAACTCAGGATCTCTCGCACCTACTACATAACGCCGTCCGAAAAAAGAAAACTGAAACCACTCTCTGTACCTGATCGGACTTCTGGGCAAGACTCTAATCGCTCTTTCATATACTGGTCTACCCGTTGACTCGTCAATCAATGTTTCTCCGGTTGAATCATCTAACACTGCAGGTAGTTCCCGTATTGTAAGCCCGAGCAGACTCTTATAGTTTTCTAGCCCTATGAACTCAGGCGCCTCGTCCTTTCCCGAGGCGAAGACCTTGTCGGTGAGACTCGTGTAGAAAACCTGAAACAGGGGATAAAAAGCAACGGCCGCTAGGATCAGCAGAGCTGGAATAAGCAATTTGTAAGCGGTTCTCTGTTCCTTCTGAGCAAGTGATAGCTTATCTTTCCTGGCCATAAATCCTCCTCACTATTAGAGATAAATCAGGCCGTCCTCCTGCGTTTTAGCTTGGGCAGGAATCTAACCGGCTGAACATACTGTCCTGGTGCTTCTATCTTTTGGATTATCAGCTCCGCTGTTTTCTTCCCCATTTCTTCCATTGGCTGCTCGATTGTAGTCAAACCAGCTCTTTGAGTCCAACTCTGATTATCATATCCCACAAGGAAAAAATCCTTTCCAGGAATCTTCTTCATAGCAGCAGCAGTCTGAAGAACCTCAAGGGCAAAATTGTCGGCCAATGCGAAAATGCCGGGTTTAGTGTTTTCAGAAAGGATCCGTGCAATCTTTTCGTGAGCCGTTTCGAAGAAGAACGATGTGTAGACGAGCCTCTCTGGGTCAAAATCATATCCCTTGTCCCGGAGAATGTCGATAAAGCCCTCAATTCTCTTTTCGAAATTCTCAGTTGCTAGAATAGTGTTTTCTTCCTCAAAAGAGATCACAAAGAAATCTGATGAGCCACACTCAATGAGCAGCTCGGCAGCCATCCTTCCGCCCATGACATTATCCAGATAAACACAGTCGTACTCCTCGGATTGAGCCTCAAAAAAGACTATGTTTGTTCCGAAGTCAATACCGTTCTTAAGCAAGAATTCTGTGTTCATTGTACAAACTACAGCCCCATCTGAGTCATGAAGCAAAGCAAGATCTCTCCTAAGTCTGCTCAGTCTCCTTTCCGAAAACACAGGATAAATTACCATCTCGTAGTTTTTCATGTCGAGATAGTCATCAAACGACTTCATAACTCTCCAATGGAACTCAGTCCTGACTTCCGGCATCAGGAAGAGAATTCTTCTTGTCTTGCCTCCCGCCAGTGTTCTTGCCGTTTGATTCGGTTGATAACCTAATTTCTCAATCGCTCTAACAACCTTAATCCTGGTTGCCTCTTTAACAGAACCGCCATTTAGTACACGCGAAACGGTACCGGTTCCAACTCCGGAAAGAGCTGCAACATCCTTAATAGTTGGCTTCTTCAAAGAGATCGCTCCTATAATCAATAGGAATTTGGAATCGCTTCCATTATAACAATTCAATTAAGTCAGTCAAAACGTGAATATCCTTTATTTGAGTGAATGAAGAATAAATATCGAAGAAAAAGGCAAATTAGCTGTTGTATCCTGCAGATAAATCCTGAGATCTTTCCGTTGCTCACTGTTGCTTCTTGTTGGGCAATCGATTTACTTGATACGCTTCTTCCAACGATTTCAGTGCATTAGTTAAGATTACTGGATCTTATTATTCCTACGCAATCAAGGCCCCTATCCCAATAATTCCTTTCCCTCCGTGGACCAGGATTCCAGAGGATAACTCTCCTGCAAGCAAATTCTCAGAAAGCGAAGAGATTTTCGTTCTGACCCAATCAACCAGGGAGACCGTATTGCTGTCATCTCCAGAATGATACAGAGCAACACAAAGGACTTTCTTTCCTTTGACTGTGTCTAGCAGACGATCTACCATCTTTTCAACGGCCTTTTTCATCCCCCTGGCTTTGCCGGAGAGGGTGAAAACACCACTACTGTCGATTGTTCCTATAGGTTTCACATTGAGTATTTCTCCTACAGAACCCTCAAGCCTTCCTATTCTCCCGCTCTGTTTGAGATACTTCAATGTCGGCAAAGTGAAGAAGACTATGTTCTTGATTCCTGCGCAACTTCTAAGGTCTGATGCGATTACTCTCAAAGAGTCTCCACGTTCTTTCATCTTTATTGCCTTGTAGACAAGCATGGCTATTCCGCCCGAAAGTGACAAAGAATCTACCGATTCTATGACAACCGACTTGCGCTCGCTAGCAAACTGTTCACCTATCGTCTTGAATAAATTATGAGTTCCGCTAAGCCCACCGGAAAGATTGACAACAAGAAGTTCATCGTAACCTCTTGCATACATTGTCTCGAAGGCCTTCATCACGTCACCAGGGCTAGGGAGTGACGTTCTGGCAAAGTTGTCGTCAAGAAAGTCCGCAATTTCGGCCTTGCTTATTTCTACGCCCTCGCGAAAGGACTTTTCTCCCAGAACAACCATCACAGGAACGATGTACACATCTTCTCTTTCAGCCAGCTCCAAAGGAAGATCGACGATTGAGTCACAAATAATTCCTATCATTAATACGCTTCCTCCTCACCAACAACCACGTTTCTTTGCAAACCAAGACTTATTCTGCCATCTGAAGAGAATATCCTGGATTCAACAACATCCCCGGGGTTCAAATATCTCCCGCTCTTCTGCTGATCTCTAACAAAGATCTCCCATCTTTTGGACTCAGAAAGCTGACCAATGAACCACGAACGAAACCCCTTTTTTGTACTGAGTGCGGTCCCTTTCGGAGTACCCGTGAGAATAACGTCTCCAGGGTAAAGATCTGAAAACCGACTCAGCTCCGAAATCGTCTCTGCAGGGCTATAAATCATGCTAGATGTCGAAGCACTCTGCCTGACGGAACCATTTACACTCAGTTCGAGATTGAGATTCGCGACACATTCCGTCTCCTCTTCATCAAACATCGCCATGAACGGACCTATAGGGCAGAAAGTACGATAGCTTTTACCCTTAAAGAACTGAGACTGAGGTAACTGGACATCCCTCGCTGAAACATCATTCGCCATAACGATTCCACCTACGTAAGTAGTGAGTTGCGATGAGTCAACATCGATACTTCGGCTTATTTGAGCTCTGATGACAAGGCCCAGCTCCACTTCATAATCTAGAAGCCGTACCCCAAGTGGCCTAACAATTGGTGAACAAGGATCTGATATTGAAGCAGAGGATTTGTTGAAGAACATGTTGTACTTCTTGTCTTTCTGCCTTGTTCCCGTATCCAGAAGATGATCCAGATAGTTCTTTCCCTGGCAAATAACCCTGCATGGTTTTGTTATAGGAGATAGAACCTCAATCTCGGAGAGAACGATCTTTTCTTCGGAAGCAAGGTCCTTGAGTTGCTTGAGATCCTCAGATACCGAGCTAAGAAAGTCACCCGTCGTTGAACATTCCACATCCAGAGGACGGACAAAACCCTCTTCAACAACTCCCCAGAATTCTTGTCTCTTGCTACTTCTAAATCTTCCAACATGGACTATCACAAGCCCGCCTCCCTCATTTATTATAACCTGAGGCTTCGATCAATGTCTCCGTTTTTCCATTGGCTTCCCATTAATAACAGTCTGCACGGATTTACAGCGAGCAGCTCACAAAGTTAGCCCATAGGTAACCGTTGGCTTTGAGCGGGTATGGCTGTGCTAGAATTGTTCTGAGGTGATTGAATGAGTACTTTCGAGCTCCAGCGTGCGGTCCTTCTTCACTGTGACGAAGCGGCAACAGAGGTCCTTCGAAAATCATTCAAGGACACCACGGTAATCGACTGCCGTGGGTTGGAGAACTTAACTCTGAAGGAAATTCTGAATTCGGAATGTCCAAAGAAGGAGGCTCCCTTGACTTCCGGCGAGGTTCTATGTTATGTGATTTTTAGTGGGTTTGAGAACAGTTATATTGGTCAGATCATTAAACAAATCCGTCGGTATCTTGGGAGAGACTTGGTATTCGCAACCACCACTGAATCGAATATGAACTGGAAGATGAGTGATTTACTTTCTGAATTGGCGGAGGAACACAACTACTTTGTGAAAGCGAGGCGGGAAAAACTTGATGGATAACTTGTTCCATAAACTTGAGGATCTCTCAAAAGTTGAATTAGTAAATCTTCTGAATTCGATTTTTTCGGACTATGTTCTCAGAATGCACTGGACTCTGGAGAGTTTCGAGAGAGATGTGAGAGAGAACAACATATCGCTTTCGGAATCCTTCGTTATGGAAGTAAAGGGAGAGTATGCGGGAGTTGTGCTGTTGAGTTTCAGGGGCAAAAGAGCAAAAATCGACCTGATGGGAGTCTTGTCTTCTTTCAGAAGAGAAGGAATTGGCTTCCGAATGGTCGATGAGGCACTTAAAATCGCAAAGTGGAATGGTTGTGAGCAAATTGTTCTGGAGGTCCCGGAAAAGGATTCTGCAGCAATCGCCTTTTATGAAAAGTATGGCTTCAGGCACAAACGTAATCTGATCACTTTCTTCATCAAAAGACCCGGCACAAAGGGATTCTCACTCAAGAAATCCGATTCAAGCAGAATTATAGAGTGCGCTCTTTCTGCAATTAGCAACTTCAAGAGAAATCCCGAGTGGGAAAGAGAGCCTTCTAGCTTCACTCATCTAGAGCAGTACAACTTTGACTTCGTTGAGAATTCCGAGGGAAAGGAAAGAGGCTACTGCATCTGGCAGGAAAAGGATTCTCTCTTCTATGTGAGAGACGCTGGCCCAGTAAAGAGTTCCTCATATAGGGAAATAATAGGAGGGCTTTGCGGAATCGCTAAGGACAAAGGGCTCACTCCTCTCTTTCCTACCGTTCCGGATGACGATCCGCTATTTCTGGAAGCAACAGAACTCGATCCTGAGGTTTTGCTAAAGCAGAGCGAGATGATTTACAAGATTCATTGAACATCATGAAATTAGTGACTGCCTCATATACCCGAGAATATACTCCACCATCTTGAATCCGTCTTGAGGAGATTTGTGTATCAGGTGTTGAACAAGCCGGCTTCTGTCCAAGAGCACATACTCGGAATTTCTCCGAACAACAACTGTCGTGTCCCACTTACTCTTCGCCAGCAACTGAACTTCGCCGATAGAATTTGGAGATTTAAGCGAGAATAGAACAGAGTTTTCATTCTCTCTTCTTTTCGAGAGAATCATCTCTCCTTTGAGAAGAAAGATAGCACTGCCGGCTCTTTTCCCCTCCTCAACAACAATCTTGTCCGAATCGGTCTTTCTGATTTTCCGTGAGTCCCTTCTCAAATTCCTGAAGAGGTTTGAACTGTAATCGGGTCCCTTATAGAGGAACTTGAATCCCGATTCTAGAAGTCCCATGCGACAAGCAAAGAACCTAGCTATTCCAGCTATCTCGTCTGCCTCTCCTTCAACAATCTCCAGAATCGATGTCAATGCCAGATCTAAAGAGTTATTTAGAAAACAGCTTAATGAATAGTAGAGTTTCACCGGTCTTGACAAAGGTGAGTTCTGATACTGTTCCAGATAACTCTTCAGAACTTCCTGAGCAGATGGGTATTCCCTCCTCTCTATCAGCTTTATGCCCTTTCTGTAAAGAGACTTTTCGCCGAACAATAGTGGAGGGTATTCCTTCAACCAGTGCTGCTTCATGGATACCAAAATCGAAACCAAACCGTCAAGATCAAGACCCTTCGATTCGGAACATGATCTCAAATCTTCTTCGACATTCTGAAGGAACTTCTCGAGTCTCTCCGGCCTGGCAACCAGATATTCTCTGAGCTCATCCCTATCGCCAACAAGAATTGAAGAATCCCCTATGGAAAGAAGATCTCCGCTGTACTTTTCACCAACTATAGACATTGGGTCTGCTAGATCT
Source organism: Mesotoga sp. Brook.08.YT.4.2.5.2. (assembly GCF_003351125.1). NCBI lineage: Bacteria > Thermotogati > Thermotogota > Thermotogae > Kosmotogales > Kosmotogaceae > Mesotoga > Mesotoga sp. Brook.08.YT.4.2.5.2. Next base: position 194,010 of record NZ_JPGZ01000006.1, on the reverse strand, counting down.
CCTTCCATATAGACCTTGTCATCCGAATTGAATCCCTTAAGAATAAGGCCACCTGACGAGACAATATAATACAAGTCTGCCTTCTCACCACGACCTGCAAGTTTCGTATCTCCCTCTAGAACAATTTCCCTTATAATCCTTCATCGCCTTTCAGTCTTCCCAAAGTTTCAGTTCCTTAAGTCCGTTCTTAACTATCTTACTTGTATCCCTTGCAATAACGAGTTCTTCGTTCGTAGGAATCACAAAAACCTTGACTCTAGAGTCTGCAGTTGAAATCATTACTTCCTTTCCCCTGGCTCTGTTGTTTTCTTCGTCAAGAGATATCCCAAGGTGGCCAAGATACTTATTTATGATATTGGCTCTCAGATATGCGCTGTTTTCTCCGACTCCAGCTGTGAAGACTATTGCATCGACTCCGTTCATAGCGGCTGCATAAGCACCAATGTACTTAGCCAATCTGTGCTCATATACGTCATGAGCTCGTTTACACAGAGGTTCATTATCAATTGCGCGCATCTCAATGTCTCTCATATCACTGAACTGCCTGTCTGTGAGTCCGTACATACCGCTTTCCTTGTTTAGCAGATTGTTGACTTCGCCAGGTGAGAGCCCTTCTTGTTCTTGCAAGAAAGGCACTATTGCAGGATCAATATCTCCAGAGCGAGTTCCCATAACCAATCCCTCAAGAGGCGTGAACCCCATTGAAGTATCGAAAGATCTGCCATTCTTAACGGCTGTGATCGAAGCGCCATTGCCTATGTGAGCAGTTATTATCTTTAGCTCCTTGAGTGGTTTCCCTAGAATGGATGCAACCCTTTCCGAAACGTATCTGTGGCTTGTGCCATGGAAGCCGTATCTTCTTATTTTATACTTCCTATACAGACCATAAGGTATTGCGTAAAGGTAAGAGGATTCGGGCATTGATTGATGGAATGCCGTATCAAAGACGCCCACTTGAGGAACCGATGGAAGGATCTTCTTTGCAGCAACGATCCCTTCTATGTTCGCCGGATTATGAAGAGGTGCAAGGAAGTTGTTGGATTCTATTTCCTTTATCACTTCATCGTCAATGAGCACTGAAGAAGCAAATCTTTCACCACCGTGGACTACACGATGACCTACCGCTTCAATCTCGTTAATGTCTTTCACAACTCCAGTCTTCTCAGCCTGCAAAACTTCTATTATAAGTTCTAGGCCTTCAGTGTGGTCGGCAATGTCGTTCTCGAACTCAAACTTCTGGTCGCTCTTCTTGTGAGTCAGTTTGGATCCAGGAATTCCTATTCTTTCGAGTAGACCTTTTGCCAGAACATTTTCACTTGCGGCATCGAGAAGCTGGTACTTGATTGAGGACGAGCCGCAATTGATTACAAGAATCTTCATTTGACACCCCCGTTTATGCTTTATTAGAACATCCTAGAAGTCTCAACCTTTCCCTTATCACATTCTTGACCAGTTCTTTCGGTGTCTTGAAGTATTTCCTCGGATCAAACTCCCCAGGATTCTTTGCAAGAAACTCTCTCAACGAAGCGATGAAAGCCATTCTCAAATCTGTATCTGTGTTAACTTTGTTTATTCCGAATTTCACTGATTCAGCAAGAATCTCGCCAGGAACTCCCTTTGCCCCTTTGAAGTCAGCTCCATACTCCTCGGCCAGGTCCTTGACCTCCTTGGGAACGCTCGAAGCTCCATGTAGAACAAGAGGAATACCGGTAAGCTTCTTAACCATCTTCAGTCTCTCAAAGTCAAGTCTCGCTTCTCCTTTGAACTTAAAGGCCCCATGGCTAGTTCCTATAGCAGGAGCAAGAAAGTCCACCCCAGTCTCTTTAACAAACTGCTCTGCCTCCTTGGGATCGACAAGAGCCGCTTCATGGGACTCAACCACAACATTGTCCTCTATCCCAACCAATCTGCCGAGTTCCGCTTCAACCGATACTCCAAGACTGTGGGCAATTTCCACCATTTTCTTCGTCTCTATAACGTTCTTCTCAAAGGGAAATTCGGAAGCATCAATCATTATAGAAGAATAGCCTGCCTGAATGGCGGCCATGAGTATTTTGAAGTTCTTTCCATGATCGACATGTAGTGAAACTGGAATATCGACGGTCTCCGCATAACTCCTTACCATCGAAACAAAAAGCCTTGCTCCCAGCATAACATTGCCGTTTCCTGCATACTTGATTGCACCTTCAGAGGTTTCGATTATCACTGGAGAGCGCTCTTCAACTCCAGCATCGATAATCGCTTGAAGGAATTCTAGATTGTTGATATTTAGTGCTGGTACCGCGTAGGATTCTTTGTTAGCCCTATCAAGTATCAGTTTTGTGTTAACGTAAGGCATTTTTCTCCCTCCAATCTCGTCTCTAGATCAACATTTCATCAAGATTATACCAGCTCAAAACGGCTAAGTTCTATTCCATCGCCCGTTTTCCTCATAAACGTAACCTTCGAGTTGAAGGTTCGTTAACTCAACTATCAAATCTTTGCTAGGTAGTTTCGTTTTGAGAAGAAGCTCTCCAAACGTTAGGGAACCGGTTCCGAGAACTTCTAGAACCTCTGAATCTACACTCCCTTCGTGTAACTCTCCAATGTCAATCTCAGGGAATTCTTCAATTACGTCACCGAATTCCGCAACGAGCTTTGCACCATTCTTTATGAGCCAGTTTGTTCCCTCAGAGTTCTTTCGGTTGATATCCCCGGGAACAGCGTAGACATCTCTTCCATTTTCAAGCGCGAGCCTAGCGGTGATCAAGGAGCCACTTCGTATAGTCGCCTGTACCACTAAGACCGCCCTAGCTAGACCGGCAATTATTCTATTCCTTCTTGGGAAATTCTGTTTCAAGGGGGGCGTTCCAGGCAGATACTCCGAAATTACGCAACCTTTTTCCATGACCGATCTGATAAGAGAGCTGTTTGACGCAGGGTAATAGACGTCGATTCCCGTTCCCAAAACACCTACAGTCGTTCCAGATCCGTCAAGAGCACCAATGTGAGCTTCGGCATCTATTCCGACAGCAAGACCGCTGACTATCGTGATTCCTCTTTCGGAAAGCAACCTTGAGTACTCTCTGGCAACTGAAGTTCCGTACTTGTCGGCCTTCCTTGATCCGACAACCGCTAAGACGCTTTTTGAATCGAGCAATGAGACTTTTCCCCGAAAGAAAAGCACTGAAGGCGGTTCGAAGATGTGCTTCAGAGAATCGGGATACTCCTCATCCCTGTGAGTTATGAAGTTGCCGTATGTTGAAAGAGTTCTAATAACACTGGAGAAATTCCTTGCGAAATTCTTCAGTTTGTTTCTATTCAATTCTATTGGCGAACGAAAAAGCAGAGAGCTATCGAATCCAGAACTCTCTATCTTCTCCATTTCAGAAGGGTTGAAGTCGCCCGAAAGCGCAATTGCAGCATATTCTAGTCTATCCATCACAAAATGAAAGCACTGAGATCCTCGTCGGCCGCGATTTCGCCGATTCTTTCATCAACATACTTCAAATCAATAAGAACTTCATCACTAACGTCCGGAGCCTTAAACGATACCTCTTCTAGAACCTTCTCAACAACCGTGTATAATCTTCTAGCTCCTATGTTCTCTATACTTTCATTAAGATTGTGGGATACCCTGGCTATCTCATTGAGGCCATCTTCGGTGAACTTTACTTCTACACCTTCAGTTTCCAGCAAAGCAACGTATTGTTTCGTTATTGCATTCTTAGGCTCAACCAGGATTCTTAAGAAATCCCCCTGGGTCAACGCGTCAAGCTCAACTCTTATAGGAAACCTTCCCTGAAATTCAGGTATCAAATCAGAGGGTTTTGCCGCATGAAAAGCTCCTGCCGCAATGAAAAGTATGTAATCGGTTCTTATCTGGCCATGTTTGGTTGTGACAGTTGTTCCCTCAATGATCGGCAGTAAATCCCTCTGAACACCCTCGCGAGAGACATCTGGTCCATGGGAACCGCTTCGGAAAGTTATCTTGTCTATCTCATCAATGAATACAATTCCTCTATTTTGAACTCTTTCAATCGCTTCTGCTATGACCTTATCCATATCAAGAAGTTTTTCAGCTTCAACCGGTAAGAGTGCCCTTCGAGCATCGACAATTCTCATTCTCCTCTTTTTCGTCTTCTTCGGCACCATACCTCCCAGAACACCCGACATATCGATTCCCATGTCTTCCATACCGGGAATCATTATCATCGGTTGACTGTGATCCTCTATCTCAACCTCAATATCGAGATCTTCAAGATCTCCGCTTCTCAATCTCTCTCTATAGTCTTCCCTGCGGTCCTTTATTCTTTCAAGTTCCTCCTGACTGGGTTTAGACTGCTGTTGTCCCTGAAATAACTCAAGAATGTTCCTCGGTCCACTTCCTTTCGTCTGAGGACCGGGAACCAGGGCTTCAAGGATTCTCTCCTCAACCTGGAAGATCGCCTTCCCCTCAACCTCGCTGATCTTCTCCTGCTTGACCATATTGACCCCGACTTCAACGAGCTCCCTTATTATCGACTCAACATTCTTTCCAACATAACCAACTTCCGTGAACCTAGTTGCTTCGACCTTAGTAAACGGAGAACCAGTCAACTCCGCCAGTCTTCTTGCTATTTCAGTCTTGCCAACCCCCGTAGGGCCCATCATAAGTATGTTCTTTGGTATTACGTCTTTTCGCATCTCTTCAGGAAGTTTCTGTCTACGGATCCTATTTCTCATGGCTACTGCGACAGCTCTCTTAGCCTTGTCTTGACCTACTATATACTTATCGAGTTCTTCGACTATTCTCTTTGGAGTCAACTCATCCAATTCTTCTCTCTTCATTACTTATCTCCTCCAAGTGTTTCCAGAGTGAAATTCGTGTTGGTGTAGATGCATATCTCACTGGCTATAGTCATTGACCTCCTTGCTATCTCTTCTGCATCGAGATCGCTATTCCTCATCAGAGCTCTTGCAGCAGCAAGTGCGTAAGAACCGCCAGAACCAATTGCCAGCACTTCTTCGTCGGGCTCTATCACTTCGCCATTTCCAGATACGAGAAGAATGCTCTCTTTGTCAGCAACGAGTAGAAGAGCCTGAAGGTTCTTAAGAATCTTGTTTGTTCTCCACTCCTTAGCAAGATTCACGGCTGCTCTCTTAAGATTTGAGTTGACTTCCTTGAGCTTTTCCTCGAATTTCTCGAAGAGAGTCATTGCGTCGGCTACAGAACCCGCGAAACCCGCTAATACCGCTCCATCGCCAAGCTTCCTTACTTTTCTGGCTGTGCCTTTCATCACTGTATCTCCGATCGTGATCTGACCATCTCCTACCATAACAGTATTTCCGTTTCTTCTCAGAACCAGTATCGTTGTACCGTGCATCGTCTTCATGATTACCTCCTGTTCCTCTTCTCAGCAGACTCAATCACTCCCCGAACAATGTCCTCGAAAGACATACCCGCAGCCCTGGCAGACATAGGAAGATCGCTCAGGTCAGTCATTCCAGGTATAGTATTTACCTCGAGAAAGAAGAAAATCTCATCCCTCAGTATTCCATCAATTCTGGCAAGATCCTTGCATCCGAGAAGATCGTAGATTGCAGCAGACTTTTCGATAATCGTTTCATACACGTCATTATTCATTGGAGCCGGGACCACAAAATCCGTCAACCCTGCCGTGTATTTAGCTTCATAATCATAAAAACGTCTCTTCGGTCTTATCTCTAGAATCGGAAGAACCATATGGTCATCTTCCGAATCAATGATAGATATGGTGATTTCTCTTCCTTCTACGTATTCTTCAAGGAGAAGAAAATCGTAAGTGCCAAGAAGTTCCCTTGTTCTTTCCTTCAATACCGCAAGGTCGTCACAGATGAATACGCCGATGCTCGATCCTTCTCTTACCGGCTTCACCACACAGGGAAATGTCTCCCACCCCTCAAGATCGACCTCGCCGCCAATTCTTCTCCATACGGGCAGATCGACGATATCCCTGACAAGCCTGTATGTAATCTCCTTGTCGAAGCAAATTGAACTGGTCCTGGAATCAGAGCCGGTGTAGGGCATTTCTGCCAGCTCTAGCATACCCTGAAGCGTCCCATCTTCACCGAACTTACCATGTAGAGCCAAAAACATGAGGTCTACCTTTAAAGTAAGAAGAGCAGGAATCGTCTCCCTTCTGAGATCAAAGGGCACTACTTCCACACCGAGCTTCTCAAGAGAAGTTACTACGTTCATTCCGCTCTTAATCGAAACGTTTCTCTCATTAGAAAGCCCGCCGTAAACAACGGCAACCCTTCGCTGCATCAAGCTTCTCCCACCTCGAATTCCTTCTTGCAGTTTTCACAGTACTTGACTCTCTTTCCGCCTCGCTTCACCTTGAGGAAGAGATTGGAGCCACAGATCTCGCACTTCTCTTCTGTAGGTTCGTTCCAGAACATTTCCCCACAACTGGAACACTTGTAGTAGTTTTTCCCCTTCTTGCTTCTAAGCTTTTCAACAACCCCGCCGCATTTCGGGCAATGTGCATCAATCCTGACGTTCCTTGTGTACTTGCATTTCGGATAGGCAGAACAGGCAATGAATTCTCCGTATCTTCCTTTTCTCTTAACCAAATTGGATCCGCATTCGGGACAGCTTTCATCTATCTCAACTTCTAATTTCTGATTCGGGGCAACATCTTTCAGAAGAACTTTTCCATCGATAACACAGGTGAAGGACGTCATGTCCACAGACTCGTTTTTGTCGCAAGACTGACACTTAAGATATCCGCCGTACCTTCCGAATACAACCTTGAAGGCTCCGCCGCAAGAACACTCCCTATCGGTCTCGAATTCGATTCTTAGCTCTCCCTTCTTGATCTTCTTGTCAATCTGATCAAGATCTATTCTAAAACCTTCATAGAAATCGTGAACAACATCTCGCCACTTTTTTGATCCGTTTTCAACACCATCGAGTTCTTCTTCCATGTTTGCTGTGAAATTCGTGTTAACAACATCCGGAAAATACTCGTTTAAGAACTCATTAACAATAGAGCCCAGCAATGTCGGTCTTAGTTCTCTAGATTGTCTCAGCACATATTTCCTGTCGAGAAGTGTGGAAATTATCGTTGCATATGTTGACGGACGCCCTATACCTCTCTTCTCAAGTTCTTTAACCAGGGAGGCCTCACTGAATCTGGAAGGCGGTTTGGTTGTATCCTCTTCCCATTCTAGTTTGGAAGGCTTGACTAATTCTCCCTTTTTGTAGTCGTGGCCAATTTCGCTCTTTGAGGATCTTGAGATAATCCTTTCAAACCCGTCGAATAGTTTTCTTTCTCCGGTCAAACTCAGAATGTACTTGCCGCTTTCGTCAGCCAATTCAACATCTGTCACCGCATACTCTGCACTCGCCATCTGAGAAGCAATGAATCTATTCCATATTAGGACATAGAGACGGAGATTATCTCCTGACAGTAGCTTCTTGGCCATCTCCGGATCATTTTCGGGATATGTTGGTCTGATCGCTTCATGAGCATCCTGAATTTTCTTACCTTTACCGCCTGATCTAACGGGACCGACGTATTCGCTTCCGAAGCTGTTGCTGATTATCTCTACTGCCTTATCTCTTGCCTGACTCGAAATCCTTGTGGAGTCTGTTCTCATGTATGTGATGAAGGCTATCTGGCCCTGATCCGTCTCAATTCCTTCATACAGCTGTTGAGCAACTTTCATGGTCTTGCTGGCGCTCCATCCTAGCTCCCCATTCGCGCTTTGTTGAAGAGTTGAAGTAATAAAAGGCATCGGAGCGCTTCTCTTGGAAGTTCGTTTCTTAACATCCTTAACACGGAGAACGCTTTTCGAGAGCTCTTCAATGATCTCATCTCTCTTTTCTTCAGTAGTCACGGATTTGTTGTTAAACTTCTTTCCTTCAATTTGCGAAAGAGCGAACCGATCCTCGGCAGTCTTAGCAAAAATCTTGAAAAATCTGTGCGGAACAAAGACTGCGATCTTCTTCTCAAGCTCAACCATTAACTTCAGAGCCACCGACTGAACTCTGCCGGCGCTCAAACCCTTAGTCATAGTTCTCCATAGAAGCGGGCTTATCTTGTAGCCCACAATTCTGTCCAGAACCCTTCTAGCTACTTGAGCTTCAACCTTTGACATGTCGATATTTCTTGGACTAAGAATTGCGCTCTTTATTGCAGATTCAGTAATCTCGTTGAAGACTATCCTGTTCTTTTCATCTCTGGGAAGGCCAAGAAGCTCTGAAATATGCCACGCAATAGCCTCTCCTTCACGGTCAAGGTCAGAAGCCAGAAAGACTTTCTTGCCTTTTGACTTCTTTTTGAGTTCCTGTACAACTTTTTCCTTCCCTTTCAGGACTTCATATGTGGGTTCGAAATTCTCAGGATTCAATCCGAGATTAGATTCGGGGAGATCCCTAACATGTCCCTTTGAAGCTGCAACTTCGTAGTTTTTTCCCAAGTATCTACCAATCGTCTTCGCCTTTGCGGGCGACTCAACTATAACAAGCTTGTCAGGCAAGATATCACTCCCAATTCCTCAGTCACCTGATCTTCTGTTCTTCATGAAGACCCTTCTATTCAGAAAACGATCATAGTTGCTCCAAGAAGCCGTTGACCCGTTGAATTCTCTCTCTTCAATCTCACGAAACTGGGCAACTTTGGAATCGAGGTCGTCGGCCATGTGAAGAACAATCGCTTCAGTTGTCTTTGGAATAACAGGGGAACCCCACTCCATCTCTCCGTGATGAGATAGAAGAAGATGTTTGATCTCGGTTTGAAGATAGCGCGGGAAGCCCTGTATCTTCGCTATTGCTCTGCCTACCATCTCAATTCCCATAGCGATATGACCAACAAGCTCACCGTCGTTAGTTCGATCGATTCCGGCAGGCGTTACCGCGTATTCATAAACTTTGCCTATATCATGCAGCAATGCACCTGCTATCAGAAGATCCCCGTCTATAGAATCACTGTACTTCGTTGCGAAGAAAACGCAAAGCTCTGCAACAGACATTGTATGCTCCAGAAGACCACCCTTGTAAGCATGGTGTACCTTTGCCGCTGCAGGGGAGATAATGAACTTCTCAATGAACTTCTTATCGTTTTCGAAGATATCTCTCAGCAAGGCCTTGATATGCTCTTCACTCATATTGTTTATAAGACCCAAAAGTTCATCATACATCTGCGGGATATCTTTGGTTGTTACAGCCATGAATCTTTCGGGATCATACTGTCCGATTTCTAGAACTTGAATACCTTCCGAATCAAGATTCAGCTGCTGCCTATCTTCATATACAACTACCCGCCCCGAGATTCTTACAACGGTTCCCTGTTCCAGAGTGTCATCGTTGTGCTCTGCGTTGAACCAATCGATAGCTCTTATCGCGCCTGTCTTGTCAGAAAGAGTGAGAAGAAGGAATTTCTTCCCATCTCGAGCCTCCTGAATTCTCTTAGAATGAACCTTAAATATTGAAAGGACAGAACTTCCCGGGCGCAGGTCTGAAACAAACGGAAGACCGTCCTTATTAGTTTTATCCTGGTCGTCATTTATCTGACTAAGAATCTCATTTCCTATTATGTCGCGGAGTTTCATAATCTTCTCCTTTCCAATAGATCCTGGGAACTCTAGAAGTGATAGAGCAAACCACTTCGTAATTTATGGTACCGCACAGTTCTGCAATTTCCTCCGCAGTTATCGTCTCTTCTTTCTGTGAACCGATTATAACTACTTCGTCTCCCACCGACAGCTTACTATCGACATGTGATACGTCAACCACAAATTGATCCATGCAAACCCTACCCAGGACTCTACATCTCCTGCCCGCAATAATAACACAACCTCTGTTAGAGAGCAGTCTATTAAAGCCGTCTGCATAGCCAACAGGAATAGTGGCAACAAGCATCTCTCGTCCGGCAACAAAGGTTCTTCCATAACTAACCGAATCACCGGCTCGAATCTTCTTTAGGAAGGAAATGCAGGTTTTCCACTCGATTATCGGCTTGAGATTGTAGTCAATAACGCTCGATGGCTGAAGACCATATGTTGCAATACCCACTCTAACATAATCGTAGTCTTTGTTATCAAGAAAGATGGTACCGGCACTATTCGAAATGTGAACCACGAAGTCCCTGCCCCTGCTCTTACCAATGCCCTGGAGGAACTTTCTGAACTCCTCACTCTGCTCGGAAACGAAATCGCTATCCTTTTCATCGGCGGTAGCAAAGTGTGTGTAAGCACCCGTTATCTTAATTCCATTAGCGACCGCCGACTCATATAACTTGATCGATTCTTCCCATTTCATCCCAAGCCGTCTCATCCCTGTATCTACTGCAATCTCAAAATCAGGAAGGGTTTCGTTGAGGCCAGAAATGCTATCAAGCTGACCGGAGGAAAAGAGCGACAATGTAAGACCGTACTCCTTTGCAGCAAGTATCTCTTCATTATCCACATAGTTCAGGACAAGAATCGGAAGAGATATTCCGCTCTCTCGAAGCTTTATCCCCTCTTCAAGAAAAGCAACTGCAAGCCTTTCAACGCCAGCTTCCTCGGCTACTTTGGACAGCTGTTCAGCGCCATGGCCGTACGCATCTGCTTTCACAACTGCCATCAGTCTCGCTGGATATGCTTTCCCAGCTAAATAAAGAAGATTCTGTCTATAGGCAGACAGATTTACTAAGGCGTAGGTCTTTCTACTATTCATGGAATACCTTTTTGGCAAAACACGCTCGGTATGCTATAACTAAATTGCTCTTGTGACTTTCCCAGCTTTAAGGCACTTCACACAAACATTAATTCTCTTTACCTCACCATCAACTACGGCACGGACTTTGTGAACATTCGGCTTCCACCAGCGCTTGGCCTTTTTATTTGAGTGAGAGACCATATTTCCGGTTCTTGGTGCCTTACCACAAACTTCACAAACTTTGGACATTTGATTTGTCCTCCTCTCGATTCGCAATACAATTCATTATAGTAAAGAAAGATCAGCTTTTCAACTCGCTTGGGAGGTTTCACTTCTTGAAATGTCGTTGACTTTCATGTTTGTCACAAGCATAATCTTAGTTATGAAGAAGATAATACCTGCGATTCTGTCAATCACATACGTGATTGCAACAGTCTACTTTTATTTGAGACCGGGAGTACAAACTTTTGTAGTTGGAAGCGACAAGTTCCTTCATTTCGTAGGATTCTTCTCCGGAGGTGTTCTTCTGATTCTGATTTCAAGAATCGGAGCCAGCCGTCTGAACAGGCTTGCCCTTGGGTTCTTCTTGGTGATTGGACCTTTAGTCCTCGAATCTCTTCAAATCATATCTCCTTACAGACAGTTCGACACTCTGGATATCTTGTTCAACTACCTTGGCTGGATTGTTCCTGCAACCGTTTTTTCGATTGTTGAACGCTGCATGGTTCTACTGAAAAACAGAGATTCTCATTGATAAAACCACTTGATCAGCAACGTCCAACTTTCAACGCAGACCTTCAAATTATTCTTCTAATAAGCTAAGATGATATACTTCTTTTTGATCGTGAGGGGAGGTGTAATTCTTGAAAGAGAGAAACTCAGTGAAGTTGCTATCAATCTTTCTGATATCGTTTATGATAAGCCTTTCGCCCATGGTCGTTATGGCAGAGCCATCTATTATGGTTAATACTCATTATGTTTCTCCGGATGCTACACCTTCCGGGTTTCCAGCCCTCATAGTAGGGACTGTGAACAACTTTGATCTCCTTATTTTGAAAGAAGGTCTTCTTGAAAGAGTAGTTTTGGAAGGAATCGAGATTCCGAAGTATGACTGGTCAAGACTTCATAGCAGAGCGCTTCTTAGTCTTCTAAGAAGTACAATAGGGTCTTGGGCAAGGATCCAGAAGATATCTTCTGAAGAACCTTCTTCTGCTTACGTATGGATCTCGATCGAAGATGAAGTCTATCTACTTCAATCAATAATCGTATCAAGCGGTCTTGCTATTTCCGTTGCAGATGGAGAAATCGAACTGAGTTATGCCGAGGAATACGCTTCCAAGGAGAAACTGGGTATCTGGGCAGATGAAGCAAACTCTCTGGAATCACGAATAGAAGAAGATTATGGGCAAGAAGATCAGCCGCCTGTCCAAGACTCGTCAGTCCAGAATGCAAAACTCGTGATTTCAGAAATCAAGATCTTCGATAACGGCGAGTATGCCCTTATAGTCCTAGCCGCTGAAGAGAGAGGAAGTTCAGAAGGTTATTCAATCTCGATAGTCTCAAAGTCAGATAGAAGTGTTGATGAGGATGTCTTCTTCTTCGCTTCAGGAAAAGAGGCTGAAGTCCACGAGCAAATAACAATACTTGTAACACTTGACAGATCACGAACCGTTTCTTATGAGTATGATTTTCTCTGGGAAAGCTTCCTTGATCCTAGAGGAGGCTACCTGAGGGTAAGGGCTCCAAGTGGTAGCGAAACCCTTTTCGAATATGAATACGATAGAAGAATTAGTGGCTTCATTGTAACCCCACTTAACTGAGGGAGGCTTTATAATGAAAAGAGTGTTGTTCTTCTTGGTAATTATCTTCGGAACAACGATTTTTGCTTTTACAGGAGAAAGCATGGGGAAAAGTTCAGCTGATTACAGCGCAGAAACTGTAATTATAATCCACTATCATAGGTACGATAACAACTACGACGGTTGGAATCTCTGGGTATGGCCCGATAAACCAAAGAGCATGGATGGAAAGTCATATTCTTTCGACAAAATCGACGATTTCGGAGTCACTTCGATAGTAAGGCTTCCCGACAAACATTCGAGACTCGGATTCATTGTTAGACTTCGCGAGTGGGAAAAAAAGGACATAGCCGTTGATAGATTTGTAGATATTCCTGAATCCGGTGTAGTAGAGATTTGGGTAGTTGAGGGTGAAGAAGAATTCTTGTTCGATCCGGAAAAGATAGATCTTACACCAAAAGTTAAGATCGCTTTCCTGGATTCATTGACTGAGATTCTGGCCTCTCTATCCGCCCCGGTTGACACTAAAACGGCAGCTCCAAAAGTTACCTTGAACGGCTCTGTTCTCAAAATCGAGAGGTTTGAGAAGGCTGATCCGACAGACATATCAACCACAAACTACGTGAAGATTGTGCTTTCCGAACCGATTGCCGCTGAAAACGTGAACAAACAACTCTCTCTAGAGATCGAAGGGTTTCTGTCAAGCGAAGTGATCATTAGAAAGGCGCTGGATGATCCACAGTTTTACTACGACAAAGAACTTGGATCAATCTACTCGGAGAGTAAAACAGTATTCAGAGTTTGGTCTCCCGTATCTTCTTCGGCTACAGTCATACTCTTTGAAGACCTCTATTCCGAAGTCTACACAGAGGTCCCCATGAGCAAAATCGAGGCAGGTGTGTGGGAAGCGACGGTTGAGGGTGATCAGCATTTAAAAGCCTACAAGTACCGGTTTTTCTCTTACGGTAAGGAAAGAGAGACTGTAGACATCTACTCTAGAGCAGTAACTAGAAACAGCGAGAGATCAGTCGTAATCGATCATAACAAGGCAGTGTTCGATGGCTGGACAGGCCATAAAATCCCGCCTTTTGCGAAGCCGGAGGACGCGGTTATTTACGAGATCCATGTTGGCGATATGACATCAGACTCAAATACCGACATAGAGAGTAAAGGAAAGTACCTGGGACTAACCGAAAGAGGAAAGACTGGGCCTGATGGGGTCACCGCCGGACTGGATCATATAATTGAACTTGGCGTAACTCACGTTCATATTATGCCATTCAATGACATTCACTATATCGATGAGGGCGTTGACGGACAATACGGCTGGGGGTATGATCCATATCTATACATGGTTCCGGAAGGACACTATAGCACAGATCCCTATGACCCACTAAGCAGGATTGCTGAGTCGAAAATGATGATCAAAGCCTTCCACGATAATGGAATCAGGGTGATTCTTGATACAGTATATAACCATACTGCAACAACAGGTTCTTCCTCACCATTTGACCAGACTGTTCCCTATTACTTCTACAGAACGGACAGAACAGGCGACTATCTTAATGGAACTGGGGTTGGAAACGAAATAGCTACCGAAAGGCCGATGATGAGGAAGCATATTCTCGATACAGTAAAGATGTGGGTCCAAGATTACCGAATCGACGGTTTTAGGTTTGATCTGATGGGTTTGATAGACCGCGACACTGTTCTTGCAATAGACAGAGAACTACATGCTATTGATGAATCGATTCTCCTATACGGTGAACCTTGGGGAGGCTGGGGAGCAACGATCACCTTTGGCAAGGGAGATCAGAGGGGTACCGGAGTAGCGGTCTTCAATGATAATCTTCGCGATGCGATAAGAGGTAGCGTTTTCGATCCAAAGGTAAAGGGTTTTGCACTTGGAAGCCGCGCAAAAGAACGAAGGATAATGCGTGGAATTGTAGGTAGTATTGATTACAGCAACGATATTAAGGACTTTGCTGATGACCCGGCAGAGACAATAAACTATGTTTCGGCTCATGACAATCAGACACTCTGGGACAAGAACAGTGCAGCGATGCCCGATGCCCCAAAAGAGCTCCTGATTAGTGCTCAGAAGCTTTCAAACGCCATTGTTATTCTTTCGCAGGGGATTCCGTTCCTACATGGAGGAGTTGATTTTGCGCGCACGAAATACGGAAACGAGAACAGTTACAACGCTGGGGTAGAGCTGAACAAGATGGACTATTCCAGAAAAGCGGAATTCATTGACCTGTTCGAGTACTACAAGGCTCTGATACACCTGAGGAACAATCATCCCGCATTCAGGATGGGCTCAGCCGAAGAAATAAGCAAAAATCTCAAATTCCTAGACGCTCCTAGGAACATAGTCGCTTTCACTATAGATGGCAGAGCGGTAGGCGATTCTTGGGATGAAATTCTCGTAATCTTCAACGGTAATCTTGAACCAAGCGAGATAAACTTACCAGATGAAAGCTGGAATCTTGTTGCTGACAAAGACAGAGTCTCAGAAGATGCGTTTGAAAGGCTGTCCGGAAAGGTAATACTTGCACCGGTATCCACTTATATCCTTCACAAGTGATTTCGGAGGTGTGTTATGTACAGCTGCAAGATAATCAGAATACTTGAGTCAGGCTTCTTTGAGGAAATCTCTCGGTCAATAGAAATCTCAAAGAGAATTCTTGAAGACCATGATTTCACGTATACCGGCTCCACTGATGTCGCTCCAGTAATGAGCGACCTGAAAGAAGCGATATATGCAGACTCCTGTTCAAACGATGTTGTTCTGGTTCTTGGAGGAACTGGTCTATACAGAGAAGACATTGGTCCTGAGGTTGTCTTATCTCTTGTAGACAAGAGAGCAACAGGAATCGAGACTGCCATGTTGAGAAACGCAATTGTTGCCGATCCATCTCTGTGTCTTTACAGGGTGGGAGCAGGAACGATAAAAGACTCAATAGTACTTTCTGTACCAGGATATCATGAGACAGTTCATTACTATCTGGAGGCTGTTCTGGATTACCTGAAACCTTTTTTTGATGGACTGAGGGCGCCGGAGAAGATTCTTGGCAATGATGTCAATGTAAATTTGTGATACGGTGAGCAATCACGAGAAAATCGCTTCTTATTGTCATTTCGGATTTTTGATATAGATCTTTACTAAGTCTTGAGTGTAAGGGAGTACTGAATTCATATGATGTTTTCAAAAGTTAGTGGAAAATACGTTTCTGTTGAGGGTGTAATCGGGGTTGGTAAAACTACCCTGGTCAAATTGCTATCTCAGAAGTACACGATGCCCACTGTACTGGAAGTAGTCGAGGAAAATCCTTTTCTCACGAACTTCTACGAAGACATGGACAGGTGGGCCTTTCAAACTCAACTCTTCTTCTTGATAAGCCGATTTGATCAACAGTCACTACTGAAAAAGGCGGCTTCTCAAGGCCAAGGAGTAATCTCCGACTATGCATTTGTGAAGGATCACTTGTTCGCTTCGCTAACTCTGAAAGGCGAACAGCTAAGACTCTATGAGAAGATCTTCAATGCTCTTAAAGAGCAGGTCCTCCATCCCGACCTCATAGTCTATCTCTTTGCTGAGGTAGACATTTTGATGAACAGAATCGCTTTGAGGGACAGACCCTTCGAGAGAAGAATGGACAGAACTTACATAGCAATGCTTGGAGACGCGTATGAAGAATATATGAAAGACGTGAAGGAAAGCAAAGTGCTCAGGATAGATACGTCAAACATCGACTTTGTGAGGAACCATGATGACCTTAACACTATTTTCAACAGAATAGAGGCATGTTTATGATTATTGGAATTTGCGGAAACATTGGAGCAGGAAAATCATCTCTCACCTCGCTTCTTGAGGAGACTCTGGGATTCAGAGGGGTCTACGAAGCAGTGGATGAAAACCCGTTTCTGAAGGATTTTTACTCCAACATGGAGCGATGGGCCTTCCACTCGCAACTATTTTTTTTGATAAAGAGATTCGACTTCCTCAAGAGAGTCGTGACAGAGGGCGCAGTGATTCTTCAAGACAGAACTATATATGAGGACGTTGAGATATTTGCTCGCAATCTTCAGCTTATGGGTTATATCGATGAAAGGGACTGGCAATTATACATGGACACTTACCAGACACTTTCTGAACATCTGACGGCCCCAGACGGAATTGTCTATCTTAAGTGCTCGAAGAACGTGTTGTTGAAGAGAATAAGGAAGAGAGGGCGTGGTTTCGAGAGTGGTGTCAGCGAGGACTACATCGAAAGACTGAATGGTCTTTACAGCGAATGGATCAACAGCGTCACCTTCTGTCGTAAGTTAGTTATTGACGGAGATAGATATGATTTCATAGAGAGTCCTCAAGACAGAGAAGACGTTCTTCACCTGATTTCAAGGTTCACGGCTGAGCTTGTGGCAGGAGTGCAGTCTAGGTTGTTTTCCAGATAGCTTCAATTGAAGATACATCTATGTATTCTATTCCTGCAGCCGTGCAAACACCGTCCATGGTAATATCGTTCCCAATCATCACGCAGTTCTTTGCCTCGAGGTTATTTATCTCAAGAATCTCACGATAGTATCTAACATCGGGTTTCACATAATGAGAGTTTTCCATTGTAGTTACATAATCGATGAATCCGCTTTCTAATCCTACCCACTGTAATCTTTTGTTAATAGCCTTCTCGGGGAATATCGGATTTGTAGCGATAATAATCTCGCTTCCTGCCCTTTTCAGGTTTTTAAGTGACTTAACAACCCTTTCGCGCGGTACAATCAGTTCCTGAAGCCTATTGTACTCACTGTCATAGAAGTTGTTGAAGAACAGTTCATACCATTTCCTGTTCCTGTCAAACTGCCCCATAGAATCGGTGAACTTCTCCATGAAATGATCGTAGTTATTTACTAGTCCGTCTCTTTCACCGAAAAGACTCTTCAGCGATGTGTGCAGAGATGCCATGAATCTTTCGAAATCGACTCTACCCTCAGCAAAGTCTGCTATTAGCTGAAAATAACGTCTGGCAAAATCCTCGTCAGAAACAGAACTTAGCGTCCCATCAAGATCAAACAGATATGTTGTTAACCTTTTCAAATCTCCACTCCTATCGCAAGTTTCTTTTTCGCAAATGCCTGTAAGAAATCACAATTTCCGGCAGTCCCTATAGAAACATTTCACATTTTAAGATTATCATGATCGGACATATACTGCCAGACCTTCCACCTTGACAGTGAAGATCTCTTCACTTTCAGTTCAGACATTGACCCGGCAAGACCAGCAAGAATAGAGGATAATGAACAGAGCTCTTCGCTGAGCAAGCTGAAGTGAGTGACACAGTCAAGAGACGAGTAACTTCATTCATGCTCTCAGATAATGGCATCATCACTCTTTCTGAGCAATATAGGAGAAGAGTTCCTTCAACGTATGACTCAAATACACGTAACAAATGTTACCGAGTAAAGCTGTCACTTTTGGTAGAGTATTAATGAACAAACGGGAGGTGTCGATATGGGAAGGAAGATAACAGATAGCGTTACATGGGTCGGCAAGATCGATTGGGAACTTAAGAAGTTTCACGGAGAAGATTATTCGACTCACAGAGGGTCAAGTTACAACTCTTACCTAATATGGGACGAGAAGACAGCCCTGATAGATACAGTATGGGCACCCTTTGCAGAGGAATTTGTGGAGAACCTGAAGAAGGAGATTGATCTGTCCGAGATTGACTATGTCATTGCGAACCATGGGGAGATTGATCACAGCGGCGGTCTCGTTGCACTAATGAGAGAGATTCCAGACACGCCAATCTACTGCACGGCTAATGCGGTGAAGTCTCTTAAAGGGCAGTTCCATAAGGACTGGAATTTCGTGACAGTGAAGACGGGCGACACTCTCACTCTCGGCAAGAAGACCCTAACCTTTGTGGAAGCGCCTATGCTTCACTGGCCAGATTCAATGTTCGAGTACCTTGACGGAGATGCGATACTGTTTAGTAATGACGCATTTGGACAGCACTACGCCACAGAGCTTCTGTACAACGATCTTGTGGATCAAGCCGAGCTGTATCAAGAGGCAGTGAAGTATTATGCCAACATTCTAACTCCTTTCAGCAAGCTCGTAATCAGAAAGATAGAAGAAGTTCTTTCCTTCAATTTACCGGTGAACATGATATGCCCTAGCCATGGGATTATCTGGAGAGAAGATCCGACACAGATAGTCAAAAAGTATCTGCAGTGGGCAAACGACTACCAGGAAGATCAGGTGACTATCGTCTACGATACTATGTGGGAAGGCACGAAGATGATGGCTGAAGCCATTGCCGATGGTATAGGAAGAGTAAGCAAAAACACGGCTTTGAAACTCTACAACGCTGGTAAAACAGACAAAAACGACATTGTAACAGAGATATTCAAGTCGAAGGCTGTTCTCTTTGGCTCTCCGACAGTCAATAAGGGAATCCTCGCACCTCTTTCCGGCATGCTTCATGAAGTGAAGGGACTGGCTTTTAAGAACAAGAAGGCAGCGGTGTTCGGCACTTATGGATGGAGTGGAGAATCAGTAGAAGTCCTGGGAAAGATGGTGGAAGAAGCCGGATTTGAAGTAGTCCAGGCTGGCCTGAAGAAAATGTGGTCCCCCGACGACGCAAACTTGACCGACTGCAGAGAGTTCGGTTCTGAATTTGCTTCTAAGCTCTGATATACCCCTAAGCTTTGAGTAGTGTTCTCAATTTGTGAAACGTTTCGTCTTCCAGGAGGTAGTAAGATTTTTTCAGTGCCGCCTCCTGGTATGCTTCTAGAAATGCGACTGCGTCGCCAATTGTCTCCACAAGTCTTTTCTTGCCTACCTCTTTCTCTATTTCCATGGCCATTTTCATCCCCACCGGAACCAAACTACCGATACCGAACCAACTTCTCTCCATAATCATTCTAGCTTCATCGTCGAAATACTCTTCTGCACAAGACTAAGGAAGACTTCCTGAAGCAACTCGAGATGTTTCTCAAAACCTTCCATGACTTTCGATCTCGACAGTGTAACACGTCTCATCGCAGGTATCTTCGATGAATCACTAACAAGGTTCGCTATTTCTTCGTACTCCATACTCACAAATCTCTACACGAGCTGATCAAGAGGAGTCTCGTCAAACACAATCCTTTCGTCAGTGATAGAGTTTCTTCCGATGTGATGTGCCTCATGAGCCAAAACTTCCTCAATCGCATCGAAACCTATATCCAAGGCAAAAACAGGATCGAACTAGACTCCCCTATGATCGGCATTCGCATTGTAAGGCATCGGAATGAGATAGACGTTAAAACCCTCAAAAGACACTTGATCCGGAAGGTACATCTTCGCCTTTGAGATGGCTGAAGATCTTATCTTTGATTCGTTTTTCACAATTAGGTCCAGAAAGACCCTCAACTCGGGCCTTCTCTCCCTGATCTTGTCCAACTATGTTATGAGCTCTGTGCAATCCTTCGAAAGACCCGAAAGTGTCCTCCCTCCGGGAAATGGCAGCAAGCAAGCATTCCTTTGTCTCAGAAGCGTGCACATGAAACTGTGTAAACATGTTCGAAAGAGGTGAATCGAGAACCTTACTCGCTTTCTCCTTGCAAGAACCTCTACCGGAATCTACCAGATCAATGAGAGCGAAGATCTCCTCTGTATGAATCCAGCTCAATTGAATCCCCCCCGTGAAGTCGTCAATAGGCAAGAGATACTATACCATCAATCTTGGCGAGGCATAGAAGCTAGCGGGTCAGTCCCACACCTCTGTGTACCTGAAACAATGCACTAAGTGATCGTTCACCAACCCGGTTGCCTGCATAAGAGCATAGACGATTGTCGGCCCAACGAAAGTAAATCCGCGCTGTTTGAGTGAGCGAGATATCTCAGCGGACTTTTCAGTAAGAGGCGGAATCTCAGAAAGACTTTCCCATTTGTTGACTATAGGTCTATTTCCGACAAAACCCCAGATGTAAGTATCGAAAGCGCCAAATTCAGCTTCAATCTCTAAAAATCTCTTTGCGTTGTTTATTGCCGATTCAATCTTTCTCCTGTTCCTGATTATACCCGCGTTCTTGAACAACTCTTCGACTTCGCCACTTCCAAAATCAGCCACCACACGAGGAACGAATCCAGCAAAGGCTTCTCTATAGCTCTCTCGCTTTTTGAGCACAGTGTGCCAATTAAGACCAGCCTGGGCCCCTTCAAGAATTAAGAACTCAAACCACTTCTTGTCGTCATGAACTGGAACTCCCCATTCTCTATCATGATATTCAATATACAATTCGTCTACTTCTGACCATGGACAGCGTTCAATTTCCGACATAGTAATCACTCCGTCACCCAAATACTTTTTCCAAATGACTCGGCTGGGGCATCTGTTGAAGATTCACGCCAAGAAGAGAAGAGATCATTTTCATGTGATCATCTAGTTTTTGAAAGAACAGGTTCATCTATCTATACATATTCACCTTCTGAATCGAATATCTCCCCGACAACCGCTTTGGCCTGTTCGTAGGATTTCGTTCTAGGATCTCTCAACAGTATTTCGATTATAAGTTCGGGATTTCTTTCGTTGAATGCCTCAAGTGCCCACTCCATTCTCAGTATTCTTGGTTTCAGATACCATTGAACAACTCTCTCAGGCAAGGCAGGTTCAATCTCTTCTATATGGATTCCATCACTATCAACGATTGCCGGAACTTCAACGGCAACATCGTCATCAATCCCTTTAATCGCACCCTGATTAAGAGTGTTGACAATGAATCTCGCAGAGTTTCCGTTGACAATCGCATCAATAAAAGGTATATGCTGCTCACCGCTCATTGAATTCCTATCATATAGTTGGGCAGCTTCTCTTGTGAAATCGCCCGAAAGACCTTTCGATCCCTCGATTATAAGCTTCTCCAGACTCGCTCCGGGAAACTGTTCGATAGCTTTCGAAAGCGCTATGGTTGCGTTCGTGACTTCACCCAGCTGCTCCTTGTACCACTTCCACCCCAGTTCTGAGTCGGGACTGCCCCACGGACTTCCATACCACTTCTCCAGAGTATCTTGATCATAATGGTACTTCCAGCTGCTGTTTCGAACCGTGTCTCCAATAGGAACCAGACCATAGAATGAATACATGTCAATCGTCGCGGGAGACATCTGAACATTGAAAGGATTAGACGGCCTGAACTCACTCGCATCGAATTTCGAAGCGTATTTCTCGAATAATGGATACAAGTCCTCTCCTCTTCTTCTAAACCTATTGAGCCATATTCCGTGGTTGACACCGGCAACCTGCCAGTCTAATTCATCTTTGTGAACACCAAGGGTCTCTGCAACTTCCATAACATCGTAATGACCGTGACAGAATCCGATCATTCTGATCTTTGATTTTCTTCTTATGAGCGTGGTCCCTTCGAATACCGGGTTAGCCGCCTGAAGCATCCATGCTTCCGGCGCCAGTCTTTCCATGGTCTCGGCAATCTTCAAAAAGAACGAAAGCTGATTCCAATTTGTCAGTGTGTAGTAGTCTGAAACCATGTTGAATTCCTGTGTGTCTATCCCTCTATAGTAACCATGCTTCTCTCCGATTGTCCTGATTCTGTCCAGGAATCCGTGTCCACCTACTAGAGCCGTATTAATCACGAAGTCGCTTCCCGCGACCGCTTCTTCTAGCTCCGTTGTCTTCGAAAAGTTGAGATCAGTTTTCATCTCTGCAGCTAATTTCGAGGCTAGAACATGCACCGCTTCAAGTCTTCCCTCATCAATGTCCATTAGAGTTACCTTGCTTTTGTGAAGTCCCTTTGTCTTGCAAATATCGCTCACTAGCCTAAGCGAAAACACTGCGCTTCCTGCACCTATTATGCAGATATTCACTGCAGACAAACCAATCCCTCCCAGTCGTCGTTTAGATAAATGATACCACTAATTAACTGCTGCTCAGAAACTCAAGACCATGTAGACAACTTATGGACAGTTAAACAAACAAATGCGTCGCTCGGTCAAATTGCTGTAGATGTTCCAGAAAGACGTGTCTCATTCAGGACCTTTTAAAACCTTTTTCAAAGCAAATGCTTATTGCAATATTAACCGTAGTATAATATCTAGTGAGCTGTATTCGGTTTGAGGGACGAAGAAGACTATCAATCGGCTTTATGCCGAATAACAGGGGGTGTTTAGATGAAAAAGTGTTTGTTGGCAGTTCTTCTTTTGTCCGTAAGTCTGCTTTTTTCTTCGGGAAGTGTTGAGATCTTCAGCTGGTGGACCGGTGGAGGGGAAGAGGAAGGACTAGCCGCAATCTACGATGTCTTCAAAGCTAAGTATCCAGACGTAGAGATAATCAACGCAACGGTTGCCGGCGGAGCAGGGACGAATGCTAAGGCAGTCTTGAAGACCAGAATGCTCGGTGGTAATCCTCCCGATTCATTCCAGGTCCATGGGGGCATGGAATTGATCGACACGTACGTTGTTACGGGAATGATGGAACCTCTTACCGCCATTCTCGAAAGCTGGGGAATACTTGACAAGTTCCCTGAGGACATTATGACCATCTGTAGCTACGAAGGCGAGGTTTACTCGATTCCCGTTAACGTGCACAGAGGAAACGTGGTCTTCATAAACAATGAAATCCTCCACAAGGTTGGAATCGACGAAGTGCCTACCGATGTACCCGGCTTCCTTGAAGTATGTGCAAAGATTAAGGAAGCAGGGTATATACCCCTATCGCTAGGAGACAAGGACAAGTGGGAAGCTGGGCATCTCTTTGAGACGATCTTGCTTTCAACTCTCGGACCTGATGGTTATAATGGTTTGTGGAACGGCGCGACAAGCTTCAGTGACCCAGGGGTTGAAAGAGCAATAGTCGTGTTTGAAGAATTGATCAAGTATGTGAATGAAGATCATGCCGCTCTCACCTGGCAGGACGCAACAAGAATGGTCTTTGAAGGAAAGGTAGCGTTCAATGTAATGGGAGACTGGGCAGAAGGTTACCTGAAGACGCTTGGCTGGACACCGGGAGTAGAGTTCAGCTGGATGGCAGTTCCAGGAACAGAGGGCTCCTTCATGGTTGTTACGGATACTTTTGGACTGCCTATGAACGCACCAAATAGAGAGAATGCTCTCAAGTGGTTAGAAATTGTCGCTTCGGTAGAAGGGCAGGATGCCTTCAACCCGATAAAGGGTTCGATTCCGGCAAGACTCGATGCAGACAAGTCTCTCTATGATCCCTATCTAATCTGGTCGATGGAGGATTTCTCGACCAACGCTCTATGTCCCTCTATTGCCCATGGATCAGCCGCTCCGGAAGGGTTCGTAACGGAGTTGAACGATGCAGTGAACATCTTCATAACCACAAAGGACAGAGCGGCCTTGATGAGAGCAATAAGAAATGCCGCTGAAGACTATATTGATTAATCCTTGTTAGTAGGGGCCTGCAAGTAGCAGGCCCCTTATTTGGGGGTGTTCTAAATCAAGAGGAAGACAAGACGTGGAATTATCTCCTTCCTGATTCTTTCACCAACATTCGCAGCAATAGGAATCTTCGTCTATTTTTTCATCGGTCAGACGATCAGAACATCTGTTTCCAACTGGAACAGTTTCGCGAGACTCCTTAAAGGCGAATTTGAATTTGTCGGATTAAGAAATTACTTGAGACTCTTCGAAGATCCGAGGTTCCAGACGGATCTATGGAACACCCTGTATTTCACTCTTTTCTTCATATTGGGATGCTTGATTCTAGGGATAATTCTTGCTACACTCATCGATCGAAACCTCAAGGCATCCAGTATCTTCAGAAACATATATCTCTTCCCGATGGCGCTATCGTTTGTAGTAACCGGTGCCGTCTGGAGATGGATATTCGCTCCTGGAATACTTCCAAATAGCCCTCAGGGCATGAACCTTCTTCTCGATATTTTTGGGCTCGATCTCTTGCAGTGGAAGTGGTTCACAAGTACGGAGAGCTTCCTGAACTTCAATGTTGCGCTTATTCCTGTAATAGTTGCCGCTGTCTGGCAAATGTCAGGATATACTATGGCAATGTACCTTGCAGGGTTGCGCGGAATATCGCAAGATCTGATCGAGGCAGCTGAAGTGGACGGAGCGACGGGCTGGCAGATCTTCTGGAAAATCAAATTTCCTATTCTCAGGCCGATCACTTTGAGTGCGATGATCATTCTCGGTCACATATCGTTGAAGATATTTGATCTGGTCTATGCGATGACCGGAAGCGGGCCAAACAACGTAACCGATATGCCTGCGCTGTATATGTTTGAAACGACTTTCAGAGCAAACAAATACGCAACTGGATCGGCAATAGCTATCATTATGCTCTTGTTGGTAGCCGTTGTAATTATCCCATATCTTGCCTCGGCTTTCAGAAAGGAGAAGAGGGTATGATCAAGAAAATCGTCACTTACATTCTTCTGGTTGTATTTGCATTGTTCTTTCTGATGCCAATCTATGTCCTTCTGGCGACAAGTCTCAAACCTCTCAGAGAAGTCGGCCTGGAGAAAATGTGGTTCCTGCCTAAGGAACCCTCTCTTGATGGCTTCGCAAAGGCTTTCAACCGTCTCGCTCCTAACCTGAGGAATTCATTCATTTTGGTGATTCCTGCAACGCTCTTATCAGCCATAATTGGCTCTATTAACGGTTACGTTTTATCGAAACTGAAATTCAGAGGTTCCGATTTGCTTTTCGCTCTAGTTCTCTTCGGGATGTTTATTCCTTACCAGAGTGTCCTCTTCCCTCTTATTCGTTTCCTGCAAGACATAGGTCTTTACGGCTCACTTTGGGGATTGATTTTGGTCCATGTAGTTTATGGATTGCCAATAACAACTTTGATCTTCCGCAATTACTACAGTGAAGTACCTACGGAGCTAATTGAAGCGGCTGGAATAGATGGCGCCGGTATATTCAGGACCTACCTGAAAGTTCTCTTTCCAATTTCTCTACCCGGCTTCGTAGTAGTTGTGATCTGGCAGTTCACTAATATCTGGAACGAGTTTCTCTTCGCGGTAACTGTAACGAGTGATCCCACAAAGCAGCCAATTACAGTCGCTTTGGTCAATCTTGCCGGGAGTCAGGTTGTTGAATGGAATGTTCAGATGGCTGGAGCGCTGCTGGCTGCTCTACCAACGCTGGTTGTCTATGTACTGCTTGGTAAATACTTCCTGAGAGGACTTCTTGCGGGCTCTGTCAAAGGCTAGAGAACTCTAGGCGATCCTTCTCAGTTAACACTCAGAGCTCTGTCGAGAAGATGCTGTCTATTCTGTGCCGAAATCTCGGCAAGCTCATCTTCAAATCCACATTCCTCACCATCTTTTGAAGCTTTCAGGTAAAGGTGAAGCTGTCTTCCAACAACATTGCTCATCGTGAAGCCTGCTTTGTCTTCCATGGTCTTACGGAAGCTTTCTGTAACTTCCTCTCCAAATTCGTCCAGCAGATGGGCATATGTCATCCCGAAGATAAGAAACTCGGCGAACATATCCTCCCGG
This sequence comes from Mesotoga sp. Brook.08.YT.4.2.5.2., assembly GCF_003351125.1. Lineage (NCBI taxonomy): Bacteria > Thermotogati > Thermotogota > Thermotogae > Kosmotogales > Kosmotogaceae > Mesotoga > Mesotoga sp. Brook.08.YT.4.2.5.2. The sequence goes on along the minus strand of NZ_JPGZ01000006.1, from coordinate 168,075 downwards.
GAAGGATGCTTCTCTCCGTAAGACTCGAGAATTCCAAGTGCGAAAGGTGAGTGCTCGAGTCTTTTGACGAGTTCGGCAATCCGCGAGAGAAAGAGGTCTGCAAGCGGGTGACAGAACTCGTTAAAAGCAACGATTCTAGACCAGACGAAGTTCTCAAGATAACTGGAGAATTCTTCATCGGGCGCCGTGACCCCTGGCTCATAGGGCCACTTCTCGGTCGCTCTACCTGGATATCTTGCAATACTGTAGAGCCAGTCAGATCCAGATGCACCAAGAGAAACAAGTTCAGGGAAAAGCGGATTTGGAGCGAAAATAAGTTCTTTGTAATTATTCCAAAAAACCGCCACTAACTCTCTCAATACTATTACCGATCAAAGCTTCGATAGCGTCTTTCTCAACCTCATTCTATAGCGTCTTCTGGCTTTCCTGGAGTTTCTCCAGAGTTCCGAACTCGAGAACCCCCTAATCTCCCTGTTCAAACCGCTCCTATGCAAACCCGGTTCGTATCTTTCGAGAAATGGCGGAAATCCAATTGGCTTGAGACCAGGTCATGAATGGCTAAGAATGTAAGTGAAGAAGAAATAGGACGGTGTTCCATCTCTCAATAACCTTTCAAGCTCATGAAAGCGTACCTTATTGCCTAGAATGAAGTTCTCTGTATCCAAACAGAGAGGGTGGTGTCTGTGGGGCTTCTGATTTGCACTTTGATTCAGCTCTGATGTCATAAGGACTATTGCCATCACTTGGATCTGCTTGTCACTTTCGACCTTCATCTTCCATCTCATCTTCAGAGTGTGTCTTTATGAAACAGAAAGAATCTTGATACAGACACCAATTATCGAATCATACCAAAGATTGCAATCAAAGCAAAACTGACTCTTTGTGTAGATTTCATTACTGCATTGAGTCCCGACAATTGACGCCATCAAAAACCATCCTGGTAATTGTAGGATATCCCGGGCTCTAGATCCGAAACTGACGCAATCAGAGTTTGTAACAGCCATTCAGCTCCACACTCAGCTCAACACCGTCTCTTCTCGAAATGAAAAAACTATCCAAGATCGTCGAGAACCACGATCACCAGATACAGTCTAAAATGACTTATGGAGATCAGATTTGAAGAGTTGAACCATCGGCGTAATAAAGGAATACATCCTTTGTTCTCTCGAAAGGTTTGAATCCATTCATTAGAAAGGGTTCTAGATCAAAATCCTCGCTGGCCATGGTATGCATACGGCCGAAACCTCTCGCCTTCGCGTAACAAACAAGCTCCTTCACGAAAACCTCAATACTCTCCCTGTCCTCCATTTCAATGAAATTGATGTCAAGACAATCATTGAACTTGGAGTTTATCGACAAAACCGCCCAGTTAGCGCCATCTGAAAGTTGCACAGGATGTATCAGGAAACTGGTCTTGTTTGGAACTTCTTTTGGAATAAATGACCAGTCTTCGCTGATGTGATCATCGATTTCCGGAATCTCGTCGCTTTCCAGAAGATTGAAGGAAAAGGGAGTCAATTCGTCAATCTCCTTCTCCAGATTTGTGAAGACAGCTATTCGTTCGAAGCCAAAAGCTTCGTTCATCTTGATCGAAGCCGTGTTGTCAAAGTAAGTTGCAAAATAAAGCCTTTCAAGCCCCAGATCTCTGGTCAACTGCAACATCTCTTTGCCCAACTCTTTCCCGTATCCCCTTCCCTGAAAGGCGGGGTCTATTCTCATCCCTTCCATCCAGCCCACTTTGTCGGAGAAGAGCCTTAGATTATCTATTCCAATTAATCCTCCTTCACTCCAAAAACCCATGAAATAGCAAAAGGGGTCGTCTACCCACTTGTCAAAAACCAGGGGGATATAGTCATCTCCTTCCCAGATCGTCTTTACGATCTCCTCAACTCTGCTCCGATCGCTCTTTTTCAGAAGCTTTATCATAAGTACACCTTCCTCACATAGGGAGATGTCATAACTCTTAACAGAGCTCCGTAAGACATTCTGAAGGGAATCGAGTCACCAACAGCAAAGGACTTCTCGGAATCGGTTACATCCACTATCAGATGGTCGCTCGAAGCATGGATTATTTCACATCCACTTACCAAAGGTGTCAATCCGGAGGGAACCACATCTTGTTCACCAAGATCAAGTATTGCCTTCATTCTCTTCCCTTTATCTACGAACCTTGGAACCCGACCAAAGGCATCATGACCGATATCGCCAATTGGTATGGAAGGCTTCTCTGCAAGTTCAATAATCTCTCCTACGAGAGTGAATGTGTTCTGTAGGGTTCCCGGAACTCTTCGGTTGTTAGTGACATCTGTTCCACACATGATAGATTCACCCAATCTGAAGTGATTTATGCCTCTGGGAAGCGTTCCATCTTCGAGAAGAGGAAGCGAAGCGGTGTTTCCTGCTGAGTATCTCCTCATGGAGTATCCGGTTGCCTTTCTAAGCGACTCTCCCAGGTCTAAAAGTATCTCGAATTTGGCGGGAGAGGCTATCACTCCGCCGAAACACCCGAGGTTTGTCCCAATTCCATCGAGATTCGTTCCGGCAATCTCGAATGCCTTCATAAGAATTGCCTCAGCCTCGTAATACATGACTCCCTCTCTGAGGTCTCCGGTATCGATCATATATATGAATTTCAAATCTTTGCCGCTTTCAGTCGATACTTCATTGAGTCTGACCAAAGTCTCCAAATTCCCTATCAGAACCGTGTCTACTAGCTCCACTACTTCCCTGAATCTAGCCTGTTCAGGAAGTCTGAGCAGGAGGTAATCGGCCTTCATTCCAGAGCCTTTAATCCTCGATATGTTCTCCAGCCTTGACTCGCCAATTTCAGAAATGCCGTTCTTCAACAGTACATCTACTATGCTGGGATCGCCGCACACGACCTTAGTCACTCCGGCAATTTCTACCCCACTGTTCTTAGCCAGTTCCCTAATCCTTCTTACATTCTCTGCGATACTGTCCCTCATCACTTCAACAAAAGCCATTCAAATCACCTCTAGTAAATTATATATTATGCTCCTCTTCCGTTCGCTGCCATCTCCTTATCTGACTAACTTGTTGTCGTATAATATCTACATCATGTATCAAAATAAGGGAAGCTATTTGATTCTACTTTTTTTGAAGGAGCCGGAAGAGATTTCTTCTCGTGGAAAGGCCTGGTCTCTGGAAACGGGATACTATCTTTACGTTGGATCGGCAATGAAATCTCTTTCAGAACGAGTTAAGAGGCACCTCGTTGAGCGAAAGAAACGGCACTGGCACATCGATTTCCTGAGAGAAAAGGCAGAGGTTGTTGCAGTGTTGCTACTTCCATCTGAGCACCGTAGAGAAGAACAGCTTTCCCGGTTCGTCTCGAATTACGGCAAACAAGTTCCCGGCTTCGGAGCCACAGACTGTAAGACCGATTCAAATCTTTATAAGCTGGAATCAGAAGGCGTAGAAAGAGTGTTCTCTTCTATCGTCCTATTATGGAGGGATAACTGTGATAGCATTTTTGAGTGACTGGGGACTAAGCAGCTACTATGTTGGTGTAGCTAAAGCCGCGATTAAAGAAGTAAATAGAAAGGCGGAGATAATAGATATATGCCATGATATCAAACCTTTCAGCATTAAACACGGAGCATACGTCGTGCAAAGAGTAATAAGGGATCTTCCCAAGGATGCAGTCTTCCTCGCAGTTGTCGATCCCGGCGTGGGAACTTCGAGAAAGCCAATAATGATGATTCTTAAGGATGGAAGGCGGCTTGTTGGTCCCGACAACGGTTTGTTCACATTTGTTGGGGAAGAGTATGGTATTCACGAGATTCGTGAATTGGAAAACAGAGAATACCACAGAGGCAGTTCGAGAAGCTTCCACGGTAGAGATATCTTCGCTCCAGTGGCTGCCTATGTGGATGCGGGAGTCGAGCCAGAAAAGCTTGGTTCAAGACTTATGAACTTCGAGTACTTGAAATACAAGAAGCCTGTCAGAGATGGAAATACGATTATGGGAGAGACCGCCTTCTATGATCACTTTGGGAACCTCGAGACCAATATTCCAGCATCTCTTGGAAAGGATCTGGAAGAAGGCGATACTCTTGAGATAGTTAAAGGGAGAAGACCCTTCAAGCTGACCTTTGGAAACACTTATTACGATGTCAACCCGGGAAACCTGATGGCTCACTTCGATTCAGCCGGTTTTTTGGAGATAACTGTGAACAAGGGAAGCGCACAGCATTTCCTTTCTATTGAAGAAGGAGAACCCATAACGCTTGTCAAAGTCTGATAGAGGTCTGTTCAAACCAGGCTATCACTACATCGTAGGCGGAGTAGTGCTGGGCGCAGGATTCCTGTTCTCCCTCTTATACGGTTTCAGTCTCGAGAGAGTTTTTCTAGTAGTTGTTTTGGCGGCCACATCGACCGTTACCGTTTATTTCACACTAGTTAGGCAACTCGAAAGGCTAATAAGGCTTGTCCGTACAGGTGAGAAAAAGACTATTGGAGAGCTTGATGGTCAGTTCAACGAGATATATGGTTTCTACAGGAATCTCTCTCTCCAGGTGGAAGAAGAGAGAAACTACTATGAGAAACTATACATGGATTACTCGGAACTCCTTAATACTCTCGATATTGCCGTTGTTTCGGTTGACGAGAAAGGGAATTTCGACCTAGTGAACGAGGCATTCATCAAGAGTTTTTCCTATGGAAGCCAGGGTGCCAGGTATCTGCGAATCGACAGATTCACAAGAAGAACAGGCCTAGTCTTTCCTCTTCAAGAAGGGCAGTACGAAGTTTACAGTAAGAAACTCGGAAAACGCTACCAAGTTTCAGTAGCACATAAGAAAAAGAGCGGTTTCTTGCTTACTCTTACCGACAAGACCAGTCAGTGGAAGACAAAACAGCTTCTTGAAAAGACAAGAAGATACGCAGTAGACGCTCAGACAGTCGCCGACCTTGCACATGGACTCAAACAACCTCTCGCAAATGTTAGACTGGCACTTGATCTGTTCAAGAGAACAAATAAAGCTGAATACATTGAGACTCTGTCGAGAGAGCTAAATTCTTTTCAAAGCAGGGTTGGGGGTATTCTACAGATCTTCAGATATGGAGAAGAGTTTGAAAGAGTCGATCTGTCAGAGCAGGTGAGCAAAATCGCCAGCTTTATGTCATCAATCTTCTCCGAAAAAAAGATTCAGCTTAGTTTAGTCTCTCTTGATAAGGGAACTGTGTTGATACAAAAAGGTAGACTCGAGAATGTGATAAAAAACCTCTTCATGAATGCTGTAGAAGCAACTACTCATGGAAAAGGTCTGATCCTCGTAAAAGTAAGGGCATCAAGAGAACTTCTGACGCTGATTCTAGCCGACAACGGAAAGGGGATAGACTCAGAGGCTCAGCAAAAGATATTCAAACCTTTCTTCTCAACTAAGTCAGAGGGATCGGGGCTCGGACTGTACCTCGTCCACAGTTTCTGCGAAGAGAACGATGTAAGATTGAAAATGAGGAGCTCACCCGGAAGGGGAACAGTATTTGCTTTGACCTTCAGGAGGCAAGTAAATGAGGAGTAGAATTCTATTAGTTGACGACGATCTCGCTTTCAACGGACTGCTGGGTGCAGCATTGGAAGAAGAGGGATACGAAGTTGTACAGGTATATAACCTGGCGCAGGCAAAAAAGCAGATATCCGAAGAAATCTTCGACTGTCTGATTCTTGACGTGAGACTGCCCGACGGTTCGGGACTTGAAATTCTTCCTGAGGCCTCGGCGAATACACCTGTAATAGTAGTATCAGCACACGGAGACATCAACACTGCAATTGAAGCCGTAAGAAATGGCGCCTTCAATTTCCTTGAGAAACCCTTCGACTTGACTCACGCACTCCTTGAAGTGAAGCGAGCAATAGAGTTCTCGGAGGTTTCTCGGGAGAGAGATAACCTTGCAGAAATGGTAGTTGCGGAACCACCCGTAGAGATACTTGGAAATAGCAAAAGCGTTATTCGCATGAAGGAAACGATTGAAATGATTGCTCCAAAGAAGGTGACAGTCCTCCTTGAAGGCGAAAGCGGTACCGGAAAGGAAGTCGTTGCAAGAACCATTCATCAAAAAAGCGGAAGAAAGAAGTTCGTTCCGATAAACTGCGGTGCTATTCCTGAGAATCTATTCGAAAGCGAACTCTTCGGTTATGAGAAAGGAGCCTTCACCGGAGCAATGAACTCAAAACCCGGCTTGATCGAGGAGTCTCATCGCGGAACACTCTTTCTGGACGAGATATCGGAGATGCCTCTTCCTATGCAAGTGAAGCTCTTGAGAGTGCTTGAGACATCTAGCAGCCAGAGACTGGGAGGTACCAATTCTCGCAAGCTTGATTTGAGAGTAATAGCGGCAACGAACAGAGACCTGGAGATCGCCGTGGCTGAAGGTGTCTTCAGAAGTGACCTCTTCTACAGACTGAACGTCGTGAGACTGAAGATTGACCCCTTAAGGGAGAGGAGAGAAGATATCCCACTTCTGATTAGTCACTTTTTGCCTACGCTTTGTGACGAGCTTGGCATGAAGAGGATCTCAAAAGTACCCGAAGAGTTTACCGAAAGCATGAAGGACTACGATTGGCCAGGGAATGTGCGTGAACTACGTAACAGGCTGTTGTCAATCCTTGCGGTGAACGGTACCTTGAAAAGCCTCTCCCGTTCGACAACTCCCGAACGTAAGCATGCTCTCGAAGACGATTTTAGATTCGAAGAAGTATCTCTCGACGAGCTGGAGAGGCGCTACATTTACTGGCTAATTGAGAGAAACGAAGGAAACAAAACAAGAGTTGCGAAGATTCTCGGGATAAGCAAGAGCACGCTTTACGAAAAACTTAAGAGGTGGAACATCTTTGAAAGTAATAACAACTCACCGTAATCCGGATTTCGATGCGTTCGCATCTGCGGTTGCAGCTCAGAAGCTCTATCCAGATCACATTATCGTCTTTGGAGGGCAGCTTGTTCCTGCGTTGAAGAGCTTCCTTTCTTCGAAAAGCCTTCTGCTGTCTTTCTACTACATCAACGAGCTGAAGATCTCCGATCTCTCCTCTGTGGTTATTGTTGACACATCAGATATAAAGAGGATTCCCTCTTCTTTGCAAAGAATAATCGGAAAGAACACAGAATTAAGGTTTTTCGATCATCACAGGACAAATCTTTCGGGCAATCAGATCGGGGTTTTCAGAGAACTGGGGTCCTGCACTACTCTACTGTGCAACCAATTGCGGAAGAAGAAAAAGGAGATTTCCCGAAATGAGGCAACTCTATTTGCAACGGCCATCTACAGGGAAACGGGAAACTTCACCCATGCCTCGACCAAAGCACAGGATCTCAGAACGGCAGCGTGGCTTATAGATATCGGTGCCCAGCCGGACGACCTGGGAGTTTACTCCAGTTACAGGTTAAGTTCGGCCCAGCAGAGACTTGTTGAATCGCTGATCCTGGGTTTGAAGAGCAAACTCGTCAGGGGCGTGGAAGTCAATATCGCAACTGCAAAGAGAGACTCTCTACCCGGCGGCTTCAGTCTCGTTGTGGAGAAGCTCTGGTCGTTTCTGGGGGTCGAGAATCTAGTGGTCTTGCTCGAGACCAAAAACAGAGTCTATTTCACAATGAGATCACGATACATGAGTCTAGACACGGCAAAACTCGAGGGAGTTCTAAGGAACGGCGGCGGGTCTTACACTCTCGGCTACTTTGAAGGTTGCTCTGTTGAAGATGCCGAAGAAAAGATAATCAGGAACTTCGAAGACAACATCGATCGTCTTATAAAAGTCAGGGAAATAATGTCTTCTCCTGTAAGAACAGTACTAGCCGAGATGAAAGTGGAGGACGTCTTCAAGATAATGCACAGAACCGGTCATCACACACTTCCAGTGGTAGACCACGAAAAGATAGTGGGTGTCTCGAAGTACAGAAACGTTGAAAAAGCCGTTCGCCACGGACTTGCAACAAGAAGAATAATCGAAGTCATGGACCGCTTTTTCGTTACAGCGTCTGCTGATGATTCAGTTCAATCGGCGACTGACAAGATGGTAGAGAACGATACAACCGCAATATTGATTATCGACAACGGCATACTAATTGGAATCGTTACTAGAACTGATTTGCTGAAAAGCGCTTTTGGAAGAAAGAGGATAATCGACCCTGGAGGCAATGACAGTGATCAGAGTTATTCGAAGTTTCCTATCGAAGATCTCATCGAGGAACGTGTGGAAAAGCGAATAGTAACAATGTTGAGATTTCTTGGAGCGGTCGGGAGCGAATTGAATATGCCGACATATATCGTTGGGGGTTTTGTCAGAGATTTACTTCTTAACAAACAGAATCTTGACCTGGATGTTGTAGTTGAGGGAAACGCAAACGCTTTTGCCGAGACTTTCAAGAAATATTTCAACATCAAGATCGTAGAACACAGAGAGTTCCTTGCAAGCTCGATGTTCTTCAACGATGGGCTGAGAATCGACGTAGCTACCGCTAGAACTGAGTATTATAAGAAGCCTGCAATGCTTCCGGAAGTGGAAATGAGCACGATCAAGAAAGATCTATATAGAAGGGACTTCTCAATAAACGCAATGGCAGTGAAACTTAACCAGGAAGAGTTTGGGATTCTGATCGATTTTTTTGGTTCAAGAAGGGATCTTTCAAAAGGAGTGATAAGGGCGCTTCATCCACTTAGTTTTATTGAGGACCCGACCAGAATTCTCAGAGCCGTCAGGTTCGAACAACGCTTTGGATTCGAAATTGAAGTGAGAACTGCCGAACTATTGAAGCAGTGCGCTGCAGAAGGCTATCTTGATAGAGTGACAGGTCAGCGGCTTAGGGATGAGTTGATCAAGACTCTCTATGAACCTCTTCCTTTGAAGGCTTTGAGAAGGCTTTCGGGGTTTGGCGTAACTGAGAAGCTCTTCCCACAGTCGAAATTTGATAGAGAAACCGATATAATGCTTGACAGGTACTTCTGCAGAAGAGACAGAAACGCTTCGATCATAGGAGAAGACAAAATATTCTACACTCTCTTGATGATTATGCTAAGAAATAGCGATAATGAGGCTGTTGAATGGTGTATCGAACGCTACGGACTTACGAGAAACTTTCTCGACAGGCTTACTGATGCAATAGACACTGCTGGTAGAATAGTAAATGAGAAGCCCAAAACGCCTTCTCATTTTCATGTTTTGCTTAGAACAAGGAAACCGGAAACCCTGAACTTCGTTGACAGCCACCTCGATGATGATTATGACCTCCTGTTTTTCTCTTATCTGAAGAGACTGAGCGAAACAAGATTGACAGTCGACGGAAACACGCTAATAGAGAAATACGACATGAAAGAAGGACCGGAGATCAGGGAAGCGCTTGACAGACTGTTCTGTGCGAGACTGGACGGTCTTGCTGAACAAGAGGAAGATGAATTTGTCAGGAAATACCTAAAAGGGAGGGGATCGAAATGAAAAGAGCGAAATTGTTCTTGATATTGAGTGTATTAGTAGTAGTTGCGTTCACAGTTTCTTCTTGTTTCCCAATTAAAGGAACCATCCTGCTTCTAGCGCAGAGAATCGGATGGGAACCCGGAAAGCCGGTCGTTATTGAAGCCAACGCACTATTATTCATGCCAGATCAATCGTCGAACTACCAGTGGTCAGTAGATGCCAAACCTCAAGGGAGTTCTAACTGGATATCGAGAAATGACCTGGTCAAAGTAATCCCGAGCGACAGAAACTCGAAAGTTGTCGTTTACCTTCCTGTTTACGAAAACTTCGAAATCAAGATTACCGCAAAAATCTCTGGAACCAGTGCAAGTGGAGATCATGCGAACTACAGCTCAGAGATTACGAAACACGTAAGCGAAATACCCGATGTATTGGTTGAGGTCTTCGAGAAGAGTCTTGGGTTCAATACACCAGACTTGTGGTTTGAGGATTATTTGGATGGTAGTAGATCAAGTTCGGTAAGGACTCCTGTGTTTTTTAAACTCAGCAAGGCTCTGCACTCAACTGCTTACTACAACAGAATCGGTTGGGGAGTATACCCTAAAAATGAAAGCATTCTTCCGGCTGCACAAGTGGTGTTTCATGGCGATGCTGAATACGTTGTAAACAGCACCTCGACATCTGTTTCTACAACCATGGAGAACTGGTTTAAGCTTGTGGATATTGATCACAACCGATTCAAGATGCGAATCGAGCCGCAGAGTCTTGTAGGACTAGATTCAGGATGGAGAGTAAGAGACTGGATAGTATCACTGAACGTTTCTCAGGCTGTTCTGGATAGTCCAGACACTCTAATATATCTTGTGAAAATCGATCGTTCAAGTTACAGAGCAACTCATATATACAATATTAAAAATGAATTCTATCTTTCTGAAGTAAGCGGCGATTTTAGAGAAGAGGCAATTGTTCCCGCAGCGTACCTTCACGAATCGAAATATGGAACACTTTGGAGTGAGGATAATTATTTTGCAGTTGTAGTTATGAATTATGACAGTGTAGCACCCCAGGTAATAACTGATCCATATGTAATCAAAGCTGCCGAGATGATCTGGTAGCAAAGGAGAAAGGCTTGGAAGAGAGAGTTCTCGTAGTCGATGTTGACTGTCTAGGAGAGCTGGCAACCCGTAACGGGTTGTTGGCTCTTCCTTTGGATGAAATTAGAGAACGCGTCAGGAGATTCGGAAGGTTCGTACCGCGTTCCGATGCAGAGCATGATGAATCAATGAGGCAAATAATACCTTATGCGGTCTTCAAGAATGGAAATGAACACCTCCTCATGAAGAGAACTAAGAAGCAAGGAGAGGCGCGTCTTCACGACATGTATTCGATAGGTGTCGGGGGTCACATCAATCCAGAAGACGGAGCGTATCCCTGGGAGGCATTTGAGAATGGCTTCGAACGGGAGATCCGAGAAGAAGTCTCGGTGGAAATTCACTCAATTGAATACTTGGGAATCTTGAATGACCTTCAGACGGCTGTAAGCAGGGTCCACATGGGTATTGTATACTTGGCAGAGGTGGATTTCAACGGATTTAACGAAGTAGAAAAGTTCACGGGTGAGATGGTCGACCTGGCAATGCTTTACAAATATAGGGAGAAGATGGAAACATGGTCTCAAATCGTTTTGGGATATCTTCTGTCTCGTTGAAATGTCCGGCAAAGATAAACCTGTATCTTGCAGTAGATAAGAGGAGAAGTGACGGATTTCATAACATAAGCTCCGTCTTCCAGACAATAGATTTATTTGATGAGCTGATCCTTACTCCAGGAGTCAGTGAGACTTACTTCAAATGCAATACCGACATTAGCTGGAATCAAGAGAACACTCTTCACAAAGCGCTTACTGAAGTTGAAAGGCAGACTGGGAGAAAGATCAAAATTGGAATGGAACTGAAGAAGAGGATTCCTCCAGGAGGAGGTTTGGGTGGAGGTAGTTCAGATGCCGCTTCTTTACTGAGATTCTTTGCTCAGATATTCGAAATCGAACCTGAAAGACTGATCGAAATGGCATCGATGGTCGGTAGCGATGTCCCTTTCTTTCTTAGAGGTGGAACAGCAATAGCTTCGGGAAGAGGCGAGATTCTTAGTTATCCTGGCGATGTAACGGGATATTCCGTTGATTTGAGCTTTCCGGAGGTTGAGGTCTTGACAGTACTGGCATACAGATTAATAGATGAACGGGATTTCTTTCCTGGAATTGATGAGAGAGGGGCCGAGCAATACTATAAAGCCCTGAAAGCTCGTGATAGCCTTGGGATAAAGAATCTTTCTCTAAATTCATTTCAGAATCCCATCTTCAGTTGCTTTGCGGAGATCAAAGAGCATTATTCTAAATCCTCGTCAGAGAAACCTAATGCAGTCGTAACGATGATGACAGGATCAGGATCAACCATCTTCTCACTTTTTCAAGGCAGAATTGGAAAGTACAGGTTCATTAGTTCAGAGGAGCTGAATAGAGTATGGTATTCGACGGGTTGACTCTTCAGAGAGTCTTAGCAGAGATCTCAACTGGTCTTGGAACGCAGCTTCGGCAGGTATATCAGATTGGAAAGACGGAATTCTTTCTTAAGCTGTCAAAGATGGGAATCGAGATTTCCGTAAACCCCTCTTCTCCATATGTAATTGCATCTGAAAGAGATCGGAACTCCCCGTCGCTAGAAACCCCTTTCAGCATCTTCTTGAGAAGACATTTGAACGGTTTCTTTGTCACAGGAATAGAGCAGAAGGAAATGGACAGAATACTGAGGCTAGACTTCGAAGGAAGGGATGCCTTTGGCGAAAGGACGAAGTACTCTATTGTAACTGAATTCATTGGCCCGGGCTCGAATATGATAGTGCTTGATGAAGAAGGCATGATAGAGCAAACATTCAAAGAGATGATTACTTCTAAGAGGTCTCTGGTTAGAGGACTTAAGTATTATTCTCCCGAAAGCCCCGGAAGGTGTTTGAGAGAACTGTCAGCTGAAGAAATTGTCTCCACTCTTCAAGAGTCTAATCAGATTCTTTCGAAGGCAATCAGCGTATCCTTTACTGGCCTCTCACGAGCAACAACTGAAAACATAGTCGGATATCTTCAGCTTGAAGACGTTCCTCCTCTTGCACTTGGAAAGGAAAGGCTCCGCGAGACTGCCGAATTCTTGAAGAGTCTGGTAGAGAACTCCAGTGACGACTTTCTTTTCACTCTTGAAGCCAAGAACGGAACTGAGCTTTCTCCAATCCCTCTTGATTTCAAGGGTCATTGTGAGAAGATTCCGGCATCCCTGGCGATCAGCAAGACTCTTGAATCGATAGGGGTTGAAACCGAGATTGACAGGAGAAAGTCAACGATTCTCAGAAAAATCGAGAGAGCTTCAAAGAGACTCTTCCTATTAGCCGAGAAGCTTGAGAAAGAGCTTGCAGAAGTGGAAAACTATGAAGAATTCAGAAGATACGGAGAGCTACTCGTCGCAAATCTTTACCGGTTGAAGGAAAGACAGTCAGAAGTGGAGCTTGATGACTGGGAAAGCTCTAGCAAGGTTAAAATATCGCTCGATAAGAGACTGACGCCATCGGAAAACGCGCAACTCTTTTTCAAGTACTTCAGCAAGTCACGGCGGAAAGAGTTTCAAGTGAAGAAACGGCTGAGAATACTTCGTGCTGAAAGCGATTACTTGGAGCAGCTGAAAGAGATGATCGTTCAGGCAGAAACAATTGACGATATTCAGGAATTCTCATCGGAATTGGAAGAAGCAGGAATAATTCACAAAGGCAAGAGCGAAAGAAAGAAGAAAAAGAAGGTTCAGAATTACGGACCGAGAGTCTTCGAAAGAGATGGAATGAAGTACCTCGTGGGAAGAAACAATCTTCAGAATGACGACATAACGAAAAACGCTTCCAGGAATGATCTGTGGTTTCATGCCCGAGGCATTCCCGGAGCCCATGTTATACTTAAAAGAGCGGGAAAAGAGATCACTTCAGATGCTCTCCATTACGGCTCTTTTCTTGCAGCAATGTATTCAAGAGGAAAGCAATCTGGGAAGGTGGAAGTAGTATATACCGAAGTTCAAAACATAAGAAAGCCCAAAGGAGCTAAGCCAGGGATGGTTCTATATAAAAAATCGGAAACAGTTACAGTAGATCTCACCAAAGAGGTGTTACCAAAAAAATGATAAAGCTTCCTCCATATATCTTTTTTCTAGGGGGTTTCCTAACTTACGCTTCGATTTTCTTTTCGAGTGCTTCCGTGTCGATGACGATGTCGGTTATCGGAATGACAATAAGCCTCTATATCTGGTATATTCTTGCCTGGAATCGCGATAGACACATAAAGAATATGAAAACAAAGGGCCTCGTTAGGCCGGAGCAAATTCTTGAGCTCAAAATCACAAGTAATTCCAGAGTCTGGGTAATTGTGTACTCCGCCAGCTATTTGACAATGAACTTGACGGGTCTTTATATCGTCAAGGCCATTGTTGAAAACATAGACATCAACCTCGATGTTCCCAGCATGGAAGAACTGATGACGCTGCTCGGCACTGGCTACGTTCTCTCCAGCTGGTTGTTCTTCTTGACAGGAATCGCTTCTCTGTTTCTTTATGGGAAGCTGATCACAATGCTGTACAACGACGAGATGAAGATACAGTCACTTGAGAGCAAACACAGGAACATCCCTGAGTTGATTGTCAAGCCACTGTCTATAGTTGTGATGGTAGTCTTCACGCTCGTAACCTACGGCCTGTTTAGCTGGTTCATGAGATACAGGTTGGCCGCTATACAAAGATTTCACAACCAGATCGAGAGGAAGCTTGACGAGCTAGATATTTCATTTAAGGGAAAGGCGATTCAGGAGCATCAGCAAGAGGAAATAGAGAGTCCAAAAACGAAAGACAAAGAAATCCTGGAGAAATACTCTTCCAGTCTTGCCACGACCGGCGAAAGCGAAAGAAGAAAAGAGATTATCGCTTCTCTATTCAGAGATCTGGGCGATCTGAAATCCGACCAGGCTTTATCTCTGCTCAATAATCTACTTTCGAGGCAGTTACTTACGGAAAATGAGTTCAACAGGCTCACAAGACTTTTAGTTTAGCAGGAGGAAGGAAATTGATCCGATTCAGAAGTGCAACCATAACTTTGATAATAATAAATGTCGTTGTATATCTTTTTGTTATGATCATGGGGCTTTTCAGGGGCCCAATGGGCGTCAGTTATCGCGACTTGATAACGATTTATGGTGGGGTGAGCAGGTTTGCTCTTTCAAATGGCCTCATTTACACCCCTCTGACCGCTCTCTTCCTTCATGGAAATCTGATGCACATTCTCTTCAACATGTGGGCTCTATTTCAGCTTGGACACATAGTTGAAGGAGTTTATGGTATGAAGTGGTACCTCATCTTCTACTTCATTACGGGAATTAGCGGGAGCCTGAGTGCTGCTGCGTTTTCTAATGCATTCACTATTGGCTCGAGCAGCGCTATCTTCGGACTCGTAGGTATCCTTTTCACTTTGGGACTTAAAGATGACACTCCTGTCGCGCTACGCTCGATAACCGGCTACTCCCTACTTCCTATCATATTGATCAACTTGTTTCTCGGCTTCAGTATTCCAGGGATAAGCAACGCAGCTCATATTGGTGGCCTTGTGGCCGGTGCGATAATCGGTTGGTTCGCAAAGCCTGCTTATGCTAGATTCGCCCGTACTAGAAAAGTCTTTACGAAAGTGAAGGAGAAGAGTCCCGAAGAGTTCTCCAGAGATATTCTTGTAAGGTATATTCCTGTTCTGAACGATCTCAAAAACGTGAAATCAGAAGAGAGAACGTTGAGAATCGTTCAGTTGAGAAGTGAGCTGAGCAGTCTGAAGGATCAGGAAGTAGCCTCAAAAGTTCTCTGGGAGCTCTACAGACGTGATCTACTTTCAGAAGAGGAGTTCGAACGCTTGAGAAGATTTCTTTGACATTACAATAAGAGCCCCTTTCGGGGCTCTTTCATTCTATGAAGTCGCCGTCGATATGCATCTCAGCATCCACAAAGTCTTCTACAAAGAGAACTCGGGGAGCGTCAATACCGTTGAAATTAGTAGCATACTCGGTTGTGTAAGCACCGGCATTGATGAAGTATACTATGTCTCCGTAACCAATGTTCTTCGGAAGATCGATTTCATGATAGATCGTATCCACGGAATCACACGTGGGACCTGCAAGATGGAAAGAAATCTTTGTATCATCGACCTTTCCTTCTGTCAACACCTCGTATCTGAAGCCTTCAATCGTTTCGGTAAGACCGTGAAATACACCGGCATCAATGTACGCCCACTCTTCTTCACCCTTTTTACTTCTAAGAATAACCTGGCTAACGAGAACAGCGGAATTTCCTACCATCGATCTTCCTGGTTCTATGAAGAGCTCGAGATTAGAAACTGAAGACATGTACTTGTCGAGTGCTTTGTTAATTATGTCGCCATATGACTTAACAGACTTGATTTCTCTAACATGCCTAACGGGCATCCCTCCACCAAGGTTGAGCATGCGAAGGTTTATATTCTTCGAGCGCAGAGTCTTGAATACTTCCGAGGCATCTCTTATGGCGTCGTCCCAGCTATTGACGTTGTAATTCTGAGAACCAACATGGAAGCTTACTCCGTAAGCGTCAAGTCCAAGCTGATCGGCGTATTCCATTATTGAAATGACATGGTTCACATCGGTTCCAAACTTTCTTGAGAGAGGCCAGTCGCAGTCGCCCCCGCTCGTAGCGATTCTTCCGTACACTTTGCTTCCGGGAGCGTGGGCGGCTATCTTCTCCACTTCCATTTCCGAGTCGACAGCATAGTAGTCTATTCCAACGGAATAAGCGTACGCAATATCCTCTACTTTCTTGATCGTATTTCCAAAACTCATTCTTTCTGGACCAATTCCAAGTGAGAGAAGTTTCTCAATCTCTCCGCGCGATGCTACGTCGAAATTACTGCCGAGGTCCCGAAGAGTCTCGATAATCCTGGGGTGTGAGTTCGCTTTAACCGCGTAAAACACCTGAACATTCCTAACATGGCTTACAATGTCGAAATAGTTGTTTCTAACGTAATCCATATCCATTATCAAGAATGGTGTCTTTACTTCTCTTGCGGCCTTTCTTACCTCAGGGGTAATGTGCACTACGGCATCCCTCCTATAAAATAATCAAGTTATTGTAGCATCGATACTATGAAGGAATGCCAAAGATAAAATGTCATTTATAGTTTAATAACGTTACAAAACCATATTGCCCAATAATAGGCGCTTTCAGCTTTCTATGAGGAGTCTGCAAGTTTTTTCTAGAAATTCCCGATCAAGATCATCGAAACTGTTTTGAAAATGACTGTCAATATCCAGTTCACCTATGACTCTTTCATCGACAATCAAGGGTAGTACGATCTCTGACTTGGTACGCGCGCTGCACGAAAGATAGTTGGTCTCCTGTGAAACATCTGGTATGAGAAATACACTCTTCGTCTCGGCCGCCTGGCCGCAAATTCCGCTACCGAAGCCTATCCTGACGTGTTCGGTGGGTTCGCCCACATACGGTCCCAGTATGAGGGAGTTATCTCCATCGGAAAGATAGAAGCCTGTCCAGTTATAGTAGTCTACATACTTGTCGAGAAGCTTCGAAACAATCGTCATCTTCTCATCGAAACCGCATCCCTTAGTGCTCATCTCTATGTACTTGAGTAAACGGTCAAATCTCTGTACCTTCTCCTCCATAGACATACTAATGCGAACGTTCATTTCGGAATACTCTATGAAGTCTTCCAATGCCCTCATGGCTACGGCAGAGAAGTCTTTTATGTTGCCTTCACTCCAGCAATGAAGAAGATCTATCATTACTACATTTCCCTTTGAAGTTGGAACGATAAGATGCTCTTGTTTTCCCAGAGCACCCAGAATGTGGATCACAAAGTCTTCCCTTTCCAGGTGAAGCTGTGACGATATCTTTCCAAGATTTTTAAGGACCCTCCCTTTCTCGATAGGACCATGACTTTCCCAATAATGAGAAAGTCTGTCTATCTCCCTTCTTTCCAGTTTCTCAATCTCTCCTGAGAGGGTTCTGTCATCTAGATTGTTCTTGAACATGTATTCTTCGAGTACCCTTGGATGCTTTTCTCTGTATGCAGCCCAGAAGTCTCCCCACTTTTCCTTCGGATAGCTTAGAATACTGAAATAGTCATAAGTGAAATCCCTGAAAATGCTCCTCATCTA
This sequence comes from Mesotoga sp. Brook.08.YT.4.2.5.2., assembly GCF_003351125.1. Taxonomy (NCBI): domain Bacteria; kingdom Thermotogati; phylum Thermotogota; class Thermotogae; order Kosmotogales; family Kosmotogaceae; genus Mesotoga; species Mesotoga sp. Brook.08.YT.4.2.5.2. The sequence goes on along the minus strand of NZ_JPGZ01000006.1, from coordinate 150,382 downwards.
GCTACTTTCCTCCTACGCCAAGCAATACATAAGCATCATAATTGGACGGGTAGAATCTGTTTTCAGAAAGCGAATCGATCAGGCCGTAGTAGTAGTCCAGTCCCCCAAAGCTTGAAGTAACCATTACTATAGGTCTATGATATACATGAGCCTTAGAGAATAGCTCCCTGATTTCCGTTGCTCTATTATTAATGAAGAGATATGTACCTCTCTTTTCAATCCCATTTATTTCTGGAACTAGACCCGTTGCATCTATCTTCACGCCTGCCTGAGCAGACCACTGAGCCTTTATTGTCTCGGCAAAATCTCCGAAACGAGTGCTGTAATCAGGAATGTTATTGACCACAAGAATTTTTGGTGAAGAGCTTGCACCCCTTGTAGGTTCTGGATCATCACTTCCCGGTCCTGTAGGTATTATCCGACCTTCTCCATCTATGTAGTAGTCTATCTGGGCAAAGCTGACAGACCTCGGTCCAGTGAAAAAGCCGACGGCGAAATCCGTGAGAGACTTCTTGTCGATGCTGATATCTGTCTTTTCGAGCAAGAAGTCAATCATCTCGACTATCTTTGAGGGTCCTGCGTTAACAAGGTTCTTCAAGAGCTGCTCCACCACCAGTCTCTGCCTCTCTATCCGGCCCAAATCCCCAGAATCCGCCTGCCTATAACGCAGAAACTTGAGCAAATCTTCACCCTCAAGAAAGTGTATTCCAGGTTCAAAGTGAATGTGGAGTCCCTGCTGAAAGTCATCGTGATGCATCAAGGAATTCACTTCAACTCTTATAGGACCGGTGAACCTTGTCAGTTCAGTCACAGTGCTGAAATCAACAACTACCCAACCGGTTATTTCTCTTTCTGTGAGTTCCTCGACTCCCTTGATAAGTGCCTCCATTCCGAATGAGTTGTATAGTGAATTGATCTTCCTTTTCTCTGATCCATAAGAAATAACTGTATCTCTCGGAATACTTTTCAAGAGAAGTTTTCCAGAGGATCCAAAGTAGACTATGGAAATATAGTCAGTTCTTCCGCCAACGGCAGCCTTTGAGTTACCTCCAGAATCTATGCCAACTATCAGCACTGTCTCTCCCACAAGGTCTCTTCCAGTCATAGAACCGTATGCATCCCTGAAAACCAGAAAAACTAGGAAGAAGAAGAGAAAGACCTGAAGAACCGAAATGGTTGCAAGGGTAAAGTGAACAGACTTCATCAGTTTGAGAGTGCTCTCTTCACACTGTCAAGAGAATCGGGCTTTAGATATAGACGGCTAACGGTTTCTCCTCCAACCCCTACAGAGATCTTCAAAGGAAACTGAGTTAGTGTTTCCAGCTGATACGCCATCCTTGAAGAGCTTCCAAGTCTGTCGAGAAGTACGGCAATCCCCCTAGATGTAAGAGTAGTGGAACCGTCGTTTTCCTTTACTGTTTCTGCAAGTCCATTTATCTTCCAGTAATCGAACAGCTTGAACCCTCTTAAGGCCATTGCATCAATTAACTGAACGGGATTCGAAGCATTCACACCTAATCCCGATGCGAGTTCACTTATCAGCTTAGGACTAAGATTCACGAAGTATGAGAAGTCACTGTTGGTGTTCAACCAACTATGCACCAATCTCATTGCCTCTGCGCCAAGTTGAGGATCAAGAACCTCTTTGGAGTTCTCGATCGTTGCAAATACCGGAAAAGTTACCACAGAAGTCCGGGCGCTCACAGTGGTTCTCAAATAGTAGTACACGTGTTCACTGCCCTCCTGCCAGTGGAAGAGATAGTCCACATAACTTGCCTTCATCTCATCGCTTCCGCTGACTGAGCTGATTGTGAAATACACATAACCGGCACCGGCAGCAACGATTACTAAGATAAGAATAATCAGCCACAACAACTTCGGACCACGTCGTTTCTTTGGCTTAATTAGAGACATGATTGGCACCTCCAAGTAATTCATTCCACGTCCACACAGTCTCAGGAAGCAAGAGACTGCCCGACTTTACGGCCCATGTTATTTTCAATCTTATCACGTCAACAAACGATTTTTCCAGATCTGCTTCGGCCGCCACACGAATCTGGAGGGCCTCGGGAAAGGATCTACTTTCCTCGCTAATATCGGCAATCATAAGTATCTTTCCAAGCACACACATACCGGGAATCCCGCTGACATGCCAGTACACTGCCTCAAACACGTCACCTTCCAGTCCGAACTCTTCATTTAGAAAACAGGCAGCAACCTTGCCATGAAGAAGAATTGGGAAGTTTCTCTCGATATCTGATGGCTCTATCCCGTATGAGACTGCCTTTCGCATAAGTTCATCTCCATCCGCATCTCGGAAGAGATCGTGCGACAAGGCTGCGAGTGCTGCCTTAAAAGGGTCTGAGTTATGTACAACGCTGAGTCTCTTTGCCAATCTCTCGACCCCCGAAATGTGTTCTAGTCTCTCAGGAGAGCAAGTCTCTTCTGCCTTCTCACGAACAACTTCAGTTAGAATATCGTACCCTATATTCAACCTCTACCTCCGCTACCTCGCCTGGATCGACCGATACCGTGTAAGTCCACATACCTGTTTCTTTTATGTAGTCGAAATCACAATCTTCGCAATTCAGGTGGAATTGTTCGGCGTTCTGACCAAGGTAGTCTTCAATTTCAACTGTTACAGTCTCCTCGGAAAGGTTCCTAACGTAATAAGTGTTCTTGTAATATCTATACTTTGAATCACCAAGCGTTGTCACAGTCGTCTTTCTACCCGAAACTTCTATTGATCTTGCTATGCTTTGAAGAACAACACTCTCTCCCTTTGCAATATTTCCAATTCCTGCAGAACCTAAGTATACAGATTCGCTCCAGACCTCCATGACGCCGGACGGAAGATCAATTGGAACTTCATTCAGATAAACGTCAATTTCAACTCCGGTGAAGTTACTTCCGCCTCTACTTGCTCTGAAGACTAGCCTCTTATCTCCAGAAAAGAGTTCGGAGAGAAACGCAATATAGTTGGTGCCACGTTTCAGAGGAACGGAAATCTCGTAAAGTCTCGTCTCAGCATCGGAAGTAGTAGGAGATACTGAGTAAGATTCATTTACCATCTTTGCCGCCATGTCCCTGGTTGCATAACCGTAACCTGGATTTGATGAGACCAGAGTCACGTTTTCATTGGTTTCCATTTCAAGATGCACTATCATAAGACCCGTTAGAGAGAAATCCTTAAGTGAGAGCGAGTACCTCGTGGTCCAGCTGTTGTTCCTAACTTGATACGCAAATGAAGAGTGACCGCTGAAGCTATCCTGGGAGTTCAACAGAAAACGGGCGTTTGGGCTGAACTCATCGGAGAAAACGGGATACCCTTTTGGATTCACGATGATTTCGCCATATGAATTTCTGAATACTGGAAGAGGCGAGACAACCTCAAGTCTCTCAACTCTACCGTCTTCATAAACAAACTTAACAGGTCTTCCCAGATTTCTTTCGTATAGCGATTCCACGCTGTCACCTGGAACAAAGTTGATCGTAGTAGACTCAGGCACCCCAAATACAGAGAAGGTTTCTGGTTGAACTTGGGCACCATAAGGAACCTCAATAACCGCTCTTCCTTTCTCAAAAGCTACCTCCCCGGTGAGAATCGAGAAACCATTGAAAATGTAGAGTTGCTCAGAAAATGCGACAAATGCTCCGATAATGAAAACAACTAGAATCAGAAACCTTTTCATACCCCACCTCCAGTTTTCACCAGATCTCTCCTTCCTCTCCATAGACTTCGACACCGTTCCAGATCATTCGCTGCCAAACAGACTGAAATAGAGAGTCCAGCTCGCTTCTTTTGCACGCAACCATGCTTACGGTAATCTCTGCTTCCAGCTTCGAATCGTGTTTTCCCGTCTCCACAACGGAAGCGTTGAAATTTCTTCGAAGGTCGCTAAGGATCGGCCTTATGATGGACCGTTTTTCCTTCAATGAACTTATTCCGTAAAGTCTCAATAGATAGGTCACATAACCTACGTGCATCTTGTCTCCTCCAAGTTCTCTCGAATCTATGACATCTGGCGCTTGACTGCCGTTCAAAAGAAAGCGGGGGATAACCCCCCCCCCCGCTTAGTCAATCTGAAAAGCATTACTTCTGCTGTTCTTCAAGCTCCCTCTGTCGTTCAAGAATGATTTTCTGCTGGACATCTGGTGGGGTCTCCTGATAAGAGTTGAATCTCATGGTGAAGTAGCCCCTTCCGCTAGTTATAGAGCTCAGCTTGTTAGCAAAATCAAGCATTTCCGCAAGTGGGACCTGAGCGACGACTTTCGAAGTGCCCTTCCCTTGAGGTTCCATGCCCATCGGTCTGCCTCTTCTAGAAGTTATCTCACCCATTATATCCCCTGTCGCTTCTTCGGGGACGAAGACATCGACATCCATCAAAGGTTCAAGAATTACCGGATTGGCTTCTCCCATACCATTCTTGAACGCCTGCCTGGCAGCTATCTGGAAAGACATATCTGAAGAATCTACATCGTGGTAAGAACCGTAGAAAAGCGTTACTTTTGCATCGACTACCGGATAAGAAGCCAGCACGCCCTTTTTCATTGCCTCAACGATACCTTTCTCAACTGCAGGGATATAGTTTTTCGGAACGACTCCGCCGACGATTTTATCAATGAACTCAAAACCGGCACCACGTTCATTAGGCTCAATTCTGATCTGAACGTGTCCGTATTGACCGTGACCACCGGTTTGCTTTTTGTGTTTATACTCAGCCTCAACGGTCTTTCTCACTGTCTCTCTGTAGGCGATTTTCGGCTTTCCTACTTCGACATCGACGGAGAAGAGTTTTTTCAGCCTCTCTATCATTATGTCTAGATGCACAGAACCCAGACCGCTGATAACCGTTTCATTGGTTTCGGGATCGTTTTCCCACTTGAACGTAGGGTCGGACTCTGCAAGTCTCGCGAGACCTCCGCTAATCTTATCGATGTCTCCTTTTGACTTGGGCTGAATCGATTTAGAAATCATTGGTTCAGGCATTTCCGGCAATTCGAGTTTCAGCTGTCTGTCCTTGTGAGCTACCGTATTACCTGCAGCGCTCTTCTTGAGCTTACTCAACTTGACGATATCCCCGACAGTAGCCTCATCTACCTCAATCTCCTTTGTACCCTCGGGAAGCATAACATGTCCGACTTTCTCCAAGGATTCTTGATCAACCACGATGAAAGTGTCTCCTTGTTTGAGTGTCCCTGAAAGTATCTTCATGAAAGTCAGCTTTCCAACGAAGGGATCGACGACTGACTTGAAAATGTAAGCCACAAGCGGCTCTTCTTCGGTAGCGTTGACTTCTATCTTCTCTCCGGAAAGAAGTGTGGCTGCCTTCGGCGATGTCTCTGATGGCTTCTTTCCAACTTCGATCACAAAATCGAGTAGCTGCGAAATTCCGATATTCTTTGCCGCCGAACCAAGAAGAACCGGAATCACTTCATTTCCAAGATAGGCCTTTTTGAAAGCCGAGGTAAGCTCATCTGTCGAGAGGGGTTCTCCCTCTAGATACTTCATCATCAGCTCCTCATCGTTCTGAACGATGTCCTCGATCATTTTTGTTCTAGCCTCTTCGGCAGCTGATTTGAGATCTGCCGGGATATCTTCTTCTTTGAATACGCCACCATCTTCGAAAATGAACGCCTTCATTTTCACTAGATCAATCAGACCTCTGAAACCAGCTTCACTGCCTATTGGAAGCTGCACAAGAACCGGTGTTCTCTCAAAGGTGTCTCCTAGATCGGCGAGTGTATCTGCGAAACCGGACCTCTCTTTGTCCAGCATGTTGAAGAATGCAATTATCCCTTTTCCATGCTCTTTGGCGACCGAACCAAACCTTTCGGTTTGTATCTCAATCCCGGCAGTAGAATTTATTACCACCACGATGTTCTCTGACACTAAGATTCCGTTTGCAGTCTCAGCATAGAAGTCCGACATACCGGGAGTATCGATGACGTATATCCTGCTATCGTTGTGGCGAACACTTGTTACCCCCATTGAGAAACTTGCTTTCTTCTCTCTTTCAACTTCTTCAGAATCGGTTGCAAGGATGCCTATACGATCAATCAACTTAGCGTTATAAAGCATCGCATCAACAATTTGAGTTTTTCCAGACCCGTGGTGCCCAATTAGTGTAATATCTCTCTTGGCATCGACAGGAATCTTGTCCATATCTGACCACCTCCAAATCTATTTCAGTCTACTTTCGCGATCCAGTTATAATTACTGGAAGAGAAGGCACTCCCGAGGACGGCGAATTGATTATTTTACCATTGACAGATAGTATCGATGACTTCCCTCCATCAAGACACATGAGGGATTCAAATCCCTTGTCTTTGAAGAATTCTATCATCTCTTTGAAGGTTAAGCCATAGCTAGTCTGCTGGTAGCCATCAATTACGATGAAAACAACTTCTCCGGTTTCTTTAACTCCAACAAGCGTTCTTGGAGCTCTAACATCCAGCAGAGATGCTGAATAGTAGTTTCGCTCGTAACTGGTTACAGGCTCGCCTCCATGTATTATCATCGGACCTCCTTCAACAGCTCCTGTTACCTTCTTTCCATATGAATTCAACAACTCAAATGAAACAAATTCTCCAACTGAAGCCTTATTCCCTATCTTCTGTACGGAAGATGGCGAAAGAACCAACACATCTGAACCCTTCTCCACACGGGATACGAAACCCTTTTTGGTAACCATGCCATCCCTTATTACAAGATAGGTGAAGTCATCAAAATCAGGGATACTGTTTCGATACTCATCTGTGTACAAGACGGCTTCTCCTCTATACGGAGAGTTAACTCCCGTGATTTGAAGAAAACGGTCTCCAAACTTGGCCGTGTAGAATACATCCATTCTTGAAACATATACTTCACCACCTTCAGTGAAGTAAATCGCCGGTCTTCCGAGAGTTGGAAGGCCTAGCACTTTGCCATCCCGAACAAGGAGACCTATTGGTAGATTATGATTCTGATCAAAGTATCCGCCATTAATCATTATCTCTGCACCGCTTCTTTTCAGAGTATCCGTTGCCTTCTCAAGACCTGCAATTTCATTGTTAGCGAGTTCAACTCCAAAAGAGAACTTCGAGCCGTCCATTTCGAGATAAGACATTGTGAACTTCTGGCCGCCCGAGTAAGACTCGAATACGTTTAGGTCGAAATCTAAGCTGGCCTCCTGTTGTATTGTTCTTCCCATACCACTTTTACCTCTTATAATCAGCGTCATTCCTTTGATCTCATACTCAACGTCCGACCACGGTTTCTCAGCAGAGATTTTCACAAATCCCCTCCCGGTCGTCACAGATATCCCTTCGTATGAAAGAAATGGATCTACTTTCGCGGGCTTCAGAGTGAGGGCAAGTGATCCGCTTCCGGTCCACCAAATTGTGAAAAAGTCCGGGAGAACATCTCTATCAAGGGTCACATAGATCGCTTCCTGTGTGTTTTGAATACCCTTCACAGTTACCGGCTGAGAATAGAGGATCAGCGCCTCTGCTTCGCTGAAGAAAGATTTGTCTGTAATAGCTGCAAGCAACTCTGCGTTGACTAGAACCTTGCTATCTCTGATAATCAGTGAGTTCTCAAATTCGCTTCCAAACTCCACGGTTGCTCTTTTTGTCTCATGTGAAAGTGAGACGATAATCCCTGACGGAAGAATCATTATCGTCTCTTCTTGGCGAAGAGACTGAGAAACAACTATCCCCCTTATCAACTCACCAATTATGTCCAGTTTTACAAAATCCATTGAACGCTCAACAACTACCGCATCGGTGAAGACCCTTGTCTGTCCTCTATCGTCAAGGTAGATCAGATTCTTTGCTGAAGTTACCAATGAAACTAGCAGGAAACAAATGAACAGGATACGTCTCATTGAATGCACTCCCTACAGTACCTCGTAGACTATCGGAGGAGCCTGCACTCTCTCCTCCGAAACACAAAAACAATCGCGAATTGCTACAGTTTCCCTCTCAAACCTATCCCTTTGATTAGCATAGACTATGGCGATCGTTTCCCCCTTCTCAACTCTGTCTCCAATCTTCTTAAGAACTCTCATACCCACAGCCGGGTCTATTCTATCTTCCTTTCGTTCTCTCCCTGCGCCAAGCCTCATGCAGATCAATCCAATTGATTCGGCATCAACCGATTTCACATATCCGCTCACCTGAGATCTCACCTCTTCGATGATGGCGGCCCTGTCAAAACAACTCTCATAGTTCTCCGAGAAATCCTTTGGTCCTCCTTGAGCATCGACGAATTCGTTGAACTTTTCGATGGCTTCACCAGAGTCGATCATGCGATCAACGATTACTTGTGCATCATCTTCGTCTGCAACACCGCCAACTACCAACATCTGGCTTGCAATCACTCTGCAAAGCGAGCTGAAATCATTTGGACCTTTCCCTTTAAGAGTTTCTATTGCTTCCACTACCTCAAGCGAGTTTCCTACAGCGATTCCCAGTGGCTGGTTCATATCGCTTATTACAGCCTTCGTGGTTCTTCCCTTTCTTTTTCCAATGTCTATCATCGCCAACGCAAGTTCTTTAGCCTCTTCAAGGTCTTTCATGAAGGCGCCCGAACCGATCTTGACGTCAAGAAGAATTCCATCGGAATCGATAGCTAGTTTCTTGCTCATTATGCTTGAGGCGATTAGTGAAATCTCATCAACTGTGGCCGTAACGTCTCGCAAAGCGTAGAGCTTCTTGTCAGCGATGGCTACCTGTGCGGTTTGACCTGCAAGAGCAATTCCTATTCGTTCTGATTGCTGCTTGAATTCATCAATATCAAGTGAAGTCTTGAAGCCCGGAATCGATTCCAGTTTGTCGATCGTTCCTCCTGTGTGACCCAAACCTCTTCCCGACAGCTTTGCGAAAACCAGTCCTGCTGCCGCAACGATCGGTCCAACTACCAGAGTCACTTTGTCGCCCACTCCTCCGGTAGAGTGTTTGTCGACTTTTATGCCACTAATGGACGAAAGATCGATCTTTTCTCCTGAGTCAGTCATGATCTCTGTCAGACAAAGTCTTTCTTCTGCATCAAGATGATTGAAATACACGGCCATTAACCACGCCGCCATCTGATAGTCTGGAACATAGCCATCTACAAAACCCCGTATCAGCGATCGTAGTTCATCTCTAGTGTTGGAATAGCCGTTTCTCTTCTTGATGATTATGTCGTAAGTTCTCATTTAAACACCTTCTTCAGTGGTAACTTAACTTTCAGAATCGTTCCTGTACCATACTCGCTCTCAAGGGAAATAACTCCGCCGTGTTTTTCGACTATAAAGCGTGTAATAGCCAACCCAAGACCTGTACCACCCATCTTTCTTGATCGAGCCTTATCAACCCTGTAAAACCTTTCAAATATGTGCTTCAGAGAGTCTTCAGGTATTCCAACACCAGTGTCTTCAACTTCAATCATTGCATGGTTATTTTGAGCATAAGATCTTAGCCATATCTCTCTAGGCCCGTGCTCCTTAGCGGAGGTGTACTTAACGGCATTATCGATCAGGTTCAGAAGAAGTTGAACAAGTCTATCAAAATCTCCTTCTACAAAAATCCCTTCTTCTACGTCAACATTTACTATAACACCCTTCTCACCTGCAAGAGGATCGACAATTCGAATAACATATTTGACGACTTCTCCGAGCTCTACGTCCTCCTTGCTGAAGGAGGCTTCGCCCGATTCGAGTTTCTCAAGGTCAAGCAAATCGTTTATCAATCTTGTCATTCTTGCCGATTCGTTTTCGATTATTGAAAGAAATCTGTAAACTGTATCTTTGTCCTCAAGATCATCTTCTGCAAGCGTTTCAGCATATCCATGAATAGATGTTAGCGGGGTTCTAAGCTCATGAGAGACATTGGCAACGAAATCCCTTCTCATCGCCTCAACTTCCTTCTCCTTGGTAATATCCCTAAGAAGGATGAGATATCTCACATCGTTCTTCAGGGAGACTCTCATAATCTTACACTCTCTTATCGTTCTCTTCGGGTAGTAGATCGTTATCTCAGATTCCTGATTCTCTCTAGTTCTTACCGAATCTTCAAACAAATCGCCAATGTAATAATTGTCTATCGCTTCACTTATCTTCCTTCCAATTAGCTTCTTGCTCGAAAGCTCTTGCGCGGCTTTATTAGCGTAATCAATCCTTCCATCCTCTGATACTATCAAGAAGGCATCACTCAGATTATCAAAAATCGTCACAAGATCTTCGATTCTTGCATTTAAAGAAGTTACTTCCTCTTTAATGCTCGAAACAAGCTGCTGAACCTTCTTATAGATGAAAATAAACTCGGCGCTTCTCGGAACTTCTACAAGGTCCGCAAAGCGCCTTTTGGCGGCTTCTAATCTCTTGTTTTTCTGTCTTTCATGTCTGAACAGAATCAAGAAGAGAAAAGCTATCACCGCAACAGTAGCGAGGACAGCATAGAACAACGGATCAATCTTCCTTTCCAGGATCTCTGAACTTGTAACCTTTACCCCTAACGGTGATTATGTACTTTGGATTAGAGGCATCTTCTTCGATCTTAGTTCTTAGCCGTCTAATATGGACATCAACTGTTCTTGTGTCACCGTAGTAATCATATCCCCACAGCTTGTCCAAGAGAACGTCTCTACTGAAGACTTTGCCCTCATTTTCTGCCAGGAATCTTAGAAGTTCAAATTCCAGAGGAGTAAGGCTGACCATTCGGTTTTTTACCCTTACTTCGTATTTCTCGGTATCGATCTCTAGGTCTTTCGCAAGTATCTTCTTTGGCCTTTCTTCTTTTGCCTGTGCGCTCTGTTGAATCCTTCTGAAAACCGCTCTTATTCTAGCCAGAACTTCTCGCACGCTGAAAGGCTTGGTAATATAGTCGTCTGCTCCGAGCTCGAGTCCCAATACCTTGTCGAATTCTTCGCTCTTAGCACTCAAGAATATAACAGGTGTCTGTCTGAACTTTTCGGTTGCTCTCAGGTTTCTGACCAGTTCGAACCCATCCATTCCTGGAAGCATAATATCAACGATGAACATATCAGTTTCATTGTCCTCGGCGATCTTAAGCGCTTCTTCAGCATCATATGCTTTCAGGACGTCATAGCCCTCCTTTTTCAAGTTAAAAGTAAGGAGTTCCACGATCGAAGGCTCATCGTCAACAACCAGAATACTCTTCTTTGCCATGCTTCTTCCACTCCTTCCGTTTCGAATTCACTTCCTCTGCATATTTTTTCAGAATAGGTGTTGGATCAACTCCACGCTCCACGTGTGCCAATAGCTCCCGGGAATGACTCTTATCGATATTCGCAAGAGCAAACTGAACTTGAGATTCCTTCAAACTCTCGAAGTCAAGCTTTACGCCCTCAACCAACAACTCCGATCTGATCTCCTTCTCGTACTTTCTCAGTCCGCTTAGAGACTCCATCGGCATCTCTTCAAATGGAGTACCCGGTTTCGGAATCAAAGGGTTCAAACTAAGAACCACACTTGTATAACCCATGCTTGAAGCCTGTAACGCCATCTCGGCTATCTCTTGTCTATCCTCACGCCTTTCAAAGACGGCTCCATAGATGTAGTACATCTTCACTCTACGGAAACCGTGCTTTCTGCCTAGCTCCAAAGCGCTGAGGATATCTCCTCTGCTTATTCCTTTAGCAAAGGCATCTCTCATTCTCTGGCTTCCACCTTCTGGGGCAATAGTGAAAATACTCTGATTGGACAATCTGAGTGACTTCATTAGAGTATCCGAAACGGAATCGAGCCTAAGAGAAGAAACTGATAATTCGTACCCTTTCTCAATACAGTGTTCGGCTACTTCATCGATGCCCGGATAGTCAGTAACGGTTGCTGCCACAAGTCCAAATCTATTCGTGAAGTCAGCTACAGAATCCATCAGGTCAAATACCTCATCAGACTTTCTGAATCTTGGTCTTCCGTATCTGTGACCAGCCACACAAAACCTGCACTTTCTAAAGCATCCTCTGCCTACCTCAATTAGGTACCGGTCTCCAAATACTGAATCGGGACTGATAAATACACTCTCACCAAGAACATCAGAAAAGAAAGGAGTCACATGTTCCGTCTCTAGAGAAGCAATTATCTCCTTTCTGTGCATCCAGTGGTCAACAGCGGATAGACCATCAAGGAACTCCTCACTTAAGTCTCCCCTGTGAACCACATCGGCAACTTCTGTGAGGAGGTTATCATTGAAGTAAGTCATGGCTCCACCAGCAATGATCACCGGGTGAAACTCATTTCTCTCCTCTTTTCTAAGTGGAACAGAGAACTTATTAAGAATGTCAAAGACGTTCATTAAATCAAGCTCAAAGTGAACAGAAAAAGCCCAAATCTTGAACTCGTCTAGGGGCGTGAGTGAATCAAAAGAATAATACTTCAAAAAGTCCTTATTGTAAAAGAACCTCTCTGCCCTCACGCTGCCTAATTCGTTAAGCTTTCTCAGCAAAACGTGCGTAGACAGACTTGCACTTCCTACTTCGTACGAATTTGGGTAAATAAGCGCTACCCTAACATCGCCAAATCCACTTACTTCACTAACAAACCGCTCTCTGAATTTCAAACTAGAGACTTGCTCATACTCACTCCAGCTTCTTTTGTCTCTCGGTTTACGCACTAAAGGCTCTCCTGAGAAAATCAGCAGATATGAATTTACGCGAAAACTCAAAAGAACCAGCTTCAGAACCAAGCTGAGTAACTGACCCCGAAAAGCAGACTTCAGCATTGTCGGAGACAGATTCGATCTTTATGTTGACAACCATCTCTCTTTCCATCAATATCGGAGAATGATGCCTGACAAAGGTCTCGGAAACCACTGAAATCAACGATTCTGACTCAAAATCGGAGATCAGTGAATGGCCGCAGTTATGGATAATCTTCATCAAACCACTAGTCGACAGCAGGTTCAATAGTTCAAAGTCATACCGTTCCGACCACCTAAGCGAAACATCCGATGGAGTAACTGCTAGCGTGAAAGTCTTACCCTGTAGCGACTTCAGCCGCTCGAAATTCAACATTTCGCTTTCACCTCTACTCCTTTGTGATCTCGGGATCGCTTGCTGTCGCCCCAGGAGCAATCTCTACAGTCTCAATATCATCTCTATAATAGTTGCCGGTTTCAAGTCCCAGGATTTCGGCCAGTTCTTTGCCGGAAATCGTCTCCTTCTGAAGAAGATAGTCGGCCGCTTCATCCAGTTTCTTCCTGTAATCCGAAAGAACTCTCTTCGCCCTTTCATAACACGTCAGAACTATTGTCTTAACCTCTGAATCTATCTCACTGGCAATTTCTTCAGAATAGTTCTTCATCCTTGTGAGCTCTCTTCCGAGAAATACTTCCTCTTCCTCTTTGCCCCAAGCGATTGGTCCCAATCTCTCACTCATTCCAAACTGAGTGACCATACTCCGGGCCATCGCACTTGCTCTTTCCAAATCGCTTGCAGCACCAGTGGTAATCTCGCCAAATACCAGATCTTCCGCCGCTCTTCCTCCTAGGGCCTGAGCCATATTGTCTAACAGCTCAGACTTAGTTATTAGATACCTGTCCTCTAGTGGCAGGCTTTCCGTGAAGCCGAGAATCGAAGTGCCGCGAGGAATTATTGTAACCTTGTGCACAGGGAAGGCTTTTGGAAGAATCAAACCTACTACGGCATGTCCTAGTTCGTGATAGGCAAGTATCTTCTTCTCACGATCGTTTATTCTCCGAGATCTCTTAGCCGGTCCCGCAAGAACTCTATCAATAGCTTCCTCAAGTTCAACCATTCCAATCATCTTTTTCTTCTTTCTAGCAGAGAGAATTGCCGCTTCATTGATCAGATTCTCCAAGTCAGCTCCAACAAACCCTGGAGTTCTCCTGGCAAGCAGCTGGACATCAACTTCAGGGTCTATAGGTTTACCTCGCATGTGTATCTTCAGGATCTCTGTTCTTCCTTTCAGATCTGGCGGATCAACTGAGATTTTCTTGTCAAATCTACCTGGGCGCAGCAAAGCTTTGTCCAGAATATCTGGTCTGTTCGTGGCCGCAATAACTACAACTCCGGTCCTGGCATCAAATCCGTCCATTTCGACAAGAATCTGGTTCAACGTCTGCTCTCTCTCGTCATGGCCGCCCCCGAGTCCTGCTCCTCTGTGTCTACCCACGGCGTCAATTTCATCAATGAACAGAATCGCAGGCGCTGAAGACTTAGCCTGAGTGAAAAGATCCCTAACTCTTGCCGCTCCAACTCCAACGAAGAGTTCGACGAAGTCCGATCCGCTTATGAAGAAGAAGGGAACCCCAGCTTCTCCCGCCACAGCTCTTGCAAGGAGCGTCTTCCCCGTTCCCGGAGGACCCACCAATAATATACCTTTGGGCATTCTTGCCCCTGTTTCTGTGAACACCGAGGGATCCTTCAAATAACTGACAATGTCGGCTAGCTCCTGCTGGGCCTCCTCAACTCCCGCAACATCCTTGAAAGTCACGTGTTTGTCAGTGTTGACATATTTCTTTGCCGGACTCTTAGTGAATGTGAAGGCCTGTGAATTGCGGCCAGACATAGATCTCATCAAGAAGAACCAGATGAACACGATTATTGCGAGAGGAATCATAGTTCCAAGAAGATTCACCCAGAAGAGAGAATCGCTTCCTCTTTCGAATGTGATGTTTACTCCTCTCTCCGCCAATCGGTCTATGTGATTCTGAAAAGTTTGAGTCATAAGAGTCTGAGAGGGGACATACGTCTCAAGTGATCTTCTGGGGTTATCTCCTGTTATGTACACGACTTTTCCATTATCGTAAACAACTATATCAATAATATTATTAAAGTCATCCAGGAACTTAGTGTAGGGAACTACAACACTTGTCTCAGTTGGATATAGGCCCCTGAGTGCAATTAGCAGGAATATGCCCAAAACAACATAGAAGAGAATCATTCCAATCCTGGGCTTTTGATCCACAGAACTACCTCCTTTCAAGGCAAAAAACTACGCTGTCGAGACTGGAGGGGCAAACTCTGCAAAGCTCGCTCGTGACAACACCTGGAATCCAGAGGATATCTCCAAAAGCGTTTTCAAGAACCATAATTCTGCTTGAGAAGCCCTTCAAACCTTTCTCTGTAACTACATCGATAACTTTCTTATTTCTTGACATTCCAAACGGGATGATCTTGTCTCTTTCATCCATCGGCCGCAAGCTCAAAGGGAAGGAGAGCTTATCACCCGAACATATGCTATTAAAGGCACCGTCCAATCTTTCGATCATCGCTTCCGGAACCTCTTCGTTGCATTCCAGGGAAATCTTCCATCCTTCTAGTTCACGGCTGAAAGGGAGAGAGTCTATACTTTGCCTTTCGATCCGCTTGAATCTAAGTTCTCCCCCGTAGAAGAAGACATATCTGCCGATCTTCGAGGCCTTGATATCTTCTCTAAACTCAACAGTCCACCCTCCTCTACTAGAAATCAGGAGATCGAAAAAGGCAACAACTCGCTCTCTGGAGGGTGGATACTTGTCAGAACTAAGAATAGAAACGATCTCTCTCACCATCTCCAACAAAACGGCCCTTTCAACTTCTTTAAGCTTCAAGGCCTCCACAAAAAAAACACCGTCTGCGAATTCGATCTGCTCCAGAACCTCTTCAACCCTTTCATGGATCAGTGCATATCCATCATTGATGTTTTCAAAGAACCGCCACACGGCCTCATTAAGTGCTGAGTTTATCTTTCTAAGCTCCGGAATGATTCTCAGACGAACGTAATTGCGCTCAAAATCATCCTCAGAGTTGGTTTCATCCTCCATAAATGTAACCCTGTTAATTGTAACATAATCTATAATACGTTGCATATCGCTGAATAGCAGAGGTCTTATCAAATCGCCACCTAACGGGCGCAGTCCAATCACACCTTTCATGCCAGTTCCCTTCACGATTCTTAGCAGGATATTTTCTACAAGATCGTCTCGATTATGCCCTACGGCGATTAAATCTGCACCGATAGACATCTTAACTTCTCTCAGAAAACAATATCTTACTTCCCTCGCCGCAGACTCTATCGACAAACCGCGCCTCTTTTTCAAAAGCTCATTAACATCTCGTCTTTCGTGAAAGAAGGGTACCGACCGCGCCCGACAGAAATCGCCAATCATACCTGCTTCCTCGACGGGTCCCTTCCTTCGAAGACCATGGTCGAGATTTGCGGCAAAGAGGTCTATTCCCAGCTCCGATTTAAGATTTATCAGAACATTGAGAAGACACATTGAGTCCTTCCCTCCAGAAACTGCTACAAGAATTTTCTGACCACTTTCTATTAGGTCCCATTTCTTGATGAATTCGAGGACTTCCTTCTCGAAATCACTCATTTGCACCACCACCAATAATAATGCGCCCGTAAGGGGCGCATCTGGAGCCAACGAAGGGACTTGAACCCCCAACCTGCTCATTACGAATGAGCCGCTCTACCGGTTGAGCTACGTTGGCACCTGGTTCCAATTCTATATCACCGCTTTTCCTATGTCAATCTGTCATGACGCATAAGAGACGCTTCTTCGTTCCCTTATAACAGTCACCTTAATAACACCGGGATATTCGAGTTCCTCTTCAATTTTCTTGGCAATATCTACGGCCATTTTCTCGGCCAGCAGATCATCAACCTTTTCTGGCTCTACAATTACCCGAATCTCTCTCCCTGCCTGAATTGCGTAGGCCTTTTCTATATGCTTGAATCCGGTCGCAATGTTCTCCAGGTTTTCAAGTCGTTTAATATACATATCAAGCGACTCTCTTCTAGCTCCTGGCCTTGAAGCAGATACAGCATCTGCAGCGGCCACAAGAACCGCTTCAGGGGTCAAAGCCTCCGTCTCACCATGGTGATACTGTATCATATTGACAACCTGAACCTTTTCCCCGTACCTCTTGGCAATCTCTCCCCCAATAATCGCATGAGATCCCTCAACTTCGTGATCAATTGCCTTTCCAATATCGTGAAGGATCGCCCCCCTTTTCGCTTTGTCAATGTTCAAACCCAATTCGGAAGCCATTAGAGCTGCAAGATGTGCAACTTCAACAGAGTGCTGCAATACGTTCTGACCGTAACTCGTCCTGAACTTAAGCCTTCCTAGTAGTTTGACAAGCTCTGGGTGCATCGAGGGAATACCTACTTTCATCAAAGCTTCCTGACCCGCTTCTTTTATTTCACTGTAGATCTCTTTTTTTGACTTTTCGTACATTTCCTCAATCCTGGCAGGATGAATTCTTCCATCTTCAACGAGCCTATCCAGTGTCATCTTTGCGATCGCCCTCCTAAGAGGATTGAAACAGGATACCACAACAACTTCAGGTGTATCATCGATCACGAGATCCGAACCGGTCAACTTCTCAAATGCTCTGATATTCCTTCCCTCTCTGCCTATGATCCTTCCCTTCATCTCATCGGAAGGAAGGCTTACCGCGCTTACAGTTATATCGCCCGTATAATCTGCCGCATAGCGCTGGACTGAGTTGACGATTACCCATTTCGCGTATCGATTGCCTTCTTCGTCGTAGTGATCTTTCATCTCCTTAAGCTTCTGAGCAAGATCATGTTCGTAGATTTCTTCAGCTCTCCTCAGGACTATCTCTCTGGCATCCTCCATCGAAAGGTCGGCAAGGCTGAACAGTTTCTTCTCTGCTTCTTCTTTCATCTCTTCAACACGAGCCCTTTCGATATCCAACTGTTGTCGAGTCCTCTCAATAGCTTCTTCCTTTTTATCGATGTTATCTTCTCTTCTGGAAATCCTTTCTTCCCATTGCTTCAGTTCTTCTCGATCTCTCTTGAAATCCTTCTCTTGCTCCTCACGAAGCCTGTGGAGTTCTTCACGGCCTTCTAAGAGTGCCTTCTTCTTAAGATGATCCGCCTCTTCCTGAGCCCTCTTGATTATCGACTCTGAATCCTGTTTTGCGGATTTCAGTTGAAGCTCAAGCTCATCCTTTGCCTTCTTCACAGCCAAAGGGGTGAGTATAAAATAAGCCAGCGCAATACCCGCTGCCAGGCCGGCTATTATACCAATCAGTAGCATCATAGTTTCTCATCGCTGGTCCTTTCACCTAGCCTTCGAGGAAACCAGCTCCCTCCCTTCATGATTTCTCTTTGATCTCCTCAATAATCTCATCGATTATCGAAGAGGAAAACCCTCTTCTGTAGAGTTTTCTTCTTATCTTATCAGGATCAGTCAATTCTGTGTTGCCTGCAGCTCTTTTTCCAATCTCTTTCAAGTCGCAACTGTCCAGTTCTAATTTAATTGTATCGTCAATTACCTCTTCTGAGATTCCTAACCCAAGTAGCTCCTGTCGAAGCCTGAACGGGCCTTTGTAATGCACATTCAGTCCGTCGCTTACATAGAGTCTGGCGAAAATGCCGTCGTTAACTAAGCCCTGCTCTTCCAGCTTTTCAATGACCTCTTTGATCTCCTTCTCAGAATACCCCTTCTTGAAGAGCTGTACTTCGATTTCCCTTCTTGACCTCAACCTGTATTTCAAATATCTCAAAGCATCTTTCATTGGATCTGAACCCATCACTTGTCGTCTTCCTTCTCCTCTTTCTTGACTTCCAGGAGCGGCAAACCAAACTTCGTCCTTAGCCTGTTTTCAATCTCGAGCATCAGCTCAGGGTTTTCCTTCAAGAATTCTACTCCATTAGCCTTGCCCTGCCCAAGGCTTACTTCACTATTATCAGGGGTCATGTAAGCGTACCATGCTCCCTTTCTATCTATCATGTTCTCAGAAACCGCAAGATTGAATAGCTCGTTTGCATGCTCGATCCCTTGCCCGTAAATTATGTCAACCTTGGCTTCTCGAAATGGCGGGGCAACTTTGTTCTTCACAACTTTAATGGTTGTCTCGTTTCCAAGAACTGTGTTCCCTTCTCTTATAGCACTGCCCCTCCTAACCTCAAGTCTTACCGAAGCATAGAATTTCAGTGCGACACCCCCGGTTGTTGTTTCAGGATTACCGTAGACTACCCCGATTTTCATTCTTGTTTGGTTAATGAAAATCACGATGCACTTCGATCTACTTACGTTCCCAGAAATCTTCCTTAGTGCCTGTGACATAAGCCGAGCCTGAAGACCAACCTGCAGTTCGCCCATCGCCCCCTCAATCTCGGTGCGAGGCACTAAAGCTGCAACAGAGTCCACTACAATTAGATCGACCGCACTAGACCTGATTAGGCCATCAACAATGTCCAGAGCCTGTTCTCCGTAATCAGGCTGAGATATCAAGAGATTGTCAACATCCACCCCAAGATTCTGCGCATAATGGATATCGAGAGCGTGCTCTGCATCGATGAAGGCAGCTATCCCACCCCGCCTCTGAACTTCTGCAATAGCATGCAAGGCAATTGTCGTCTTTCCGCTCGATTCAGCACCGTAAACCTCAACTACTCTGCCCCTTGGATAACCCCCCACTGTAAGGGCAATGTCGACAGCAAGTGAGCCGGTTGAGATCACTTCTATACTCTTCTGATCTTCTTTATCTCCCATAAGCATTACCGAACCCTTGCCAAACTGTTTCTCGATATCTTTTATTGCTCTATCAAGTGCGTTTTTCTTATCCTTCGACAGCATGTTCAATCAGTCCTCCTTCAAAGCTGCATGTGAAGACCTTTCTGTACCTAGCTCCTTCCCTGGAGAGAATCGATTCGAATATTGTGGCTTCTCCGACAGGAAATATCACTCGTTCACTATCAAGTGTACTCAAGAATTTCCGCCACATTGGCGGACTGAATTTCATCCTGCCTACAGTCAAATGCGGTCTAAAATTATCTTCAACAGGCAGATTCATTGCTTCAAGAACTACTCGCGTCTCTCTCTGTAGATTAATGAGACTCTGATTTCTTTCAATTCCTACCCAAATAACCTTTGGCAAGTCCTTATGTTTGAAGTAACCTATGCCTCCAGTTTCCAGAGTGAATGAAGGAAACCCTCTCAGTCTACGCGACAACATCGATGCCAGTAAAGAGAGTCTTTCCGGCTCTATGTTGTCAAGAAATGCAAGAGTAACGTGAGAGTTTACTCCCGGCACCCATGATGCCTTGAACCCCATCCTTCTAAGCCTTTCCGAGATACTGTCTATCATAGCGGAAACCCTGTCGCCTGTATCAACTGCGATAAAAGAGCGCAAGTCAATCCCCCCCTTTGAAAATGTCTAGATTCTTAAACAGGTAGTTGGCTCCACTCGCTGCCGTGACACCTGCGACGAAGACCTCAAGCCACAGCACCAATGCTTGAGAGGGGAAATCCCATAGCAAATTCATGTAGAGAATTACCAAGAGAATCATTTGAGAGAACGTCTTAACCTTTCCGAGAGCATCAGCCGCGATCACTTTTCCCCTGCTCGAGGCAACCATTCTTATCCCTGAGACAAGCGTGTCTCTAAAGATCAGTATGAAAAGGAACCAGAGACTGACTCTCGAAATCGCCATGAAGCCCAGGAAGACTGATGTAACAAGGATCTTGTCAGAGATCTGATCTAGAAACCTCCCCAGATCCGTAACGAGACCACGCTTTCTTGCTATTCTCCCGTCAAAGAAATCTGTAAGTGAAGCAATTCCGAAGACAAGGAATGAAAAGTAGTAACCAACGACATTCCCACTCATTAGCAATAGAAGGGTAGGTAAAGCGAGCACCATTCTCGACAGGGTAAGAATGTTAGGCAAGTTCATCAAGAACAACACCTTCCATGTCATGCTCGTAAGTATCTGTGATTCTGGCTTTCAAGAAAACTCCTTCCTGCTTATGGCCCTTCAAAACAACCACTCCATCAACATCAGGAGCGCTGTTATATGCTCTTCCCAGCGTGTAACTTTCACCGCTCTCCTCAAGCAACACAGTAACTACCTTTCCTTTAAAGTCTGAAAGGCGCTCCGCTGAAATCCGATCCTGTTCGTCAAGCAGAAGCTCAAGCATCTCCTTTGCTGCATTCTTGCTTACAGTAAGCTTCTTATCGAATGCTGGCGTTCCTTCCTCTCTTGAGTAGACAAAACCTCCGAGTCTATCGAACCTAACACTTCTTGCAAAATCGACAGTCTCGTTGAATGTAGCTTCACTCTCACCTGGGAATCCGACCATTATTGTCGTTCTCAACACAGCATGAGGTGCTTTTTCTCTGATTCCAAGGAGCAAATCGCGTAACTGTCTAGAGTTCTTTGACCTGCCCATTCTCTTCAGGATCTCATCGGAACCACTCTGAACAGGTATATCGAAATAATCTACTACCTTTGAAAGCGAGAGAATCGAATCTATCAGTTCATCTTCCACATGATCGGGGTGAAGATAAAGAACCCGTATCCAGAAATCTCCTTCAAGATCATTCAATTTACCGAGAAGTCCGGCAAGAGTGACTCCCTCATCCAGATCTAAACCATATTGCGTACAGTCCTGAGATACTAGAACGATCTCTTTCACACCTTGTCGCACCAAAGAAAGAGTCTCTTTAACTATGCTTTCTGAAGTACGACTTGCCGCAAAACCTTTGAAGTTGGGAATTGAACAGAAAGCACAATTTCTGTTGCAGCCGTCTCCAATCTTCACGTAAGCACTATATTTTTCAGCGACTCTGGTGGAGTACTCGTAGACTCCATCAGGTTCACCAATGAAGAATACCTCATTTCTCTCGATAAGATCAGCGAGCGTTGCCGGGCTTGTGACTCCAACTAACCCATCAACTTCGCGGATCTCAGATTTCAATTCTTCGAAATATCTTTGAACAAGGCACCCGACTGCAAGTACTCTTAGATTCGGATTGTGCTCTTTGTAGGAAAGGGCCCTGAAGATCTCTTCCAGGCTCTCCTTCTTTGCATCGTCGATAAACCCGCAGGTGTCTATAACTAGTAAATCCGCACGCGAAGCATCTTTTACTATCTCATGGCCCCTGCTTCTCATAATGCCCATGAAATTATCCATATCGGCAATATTCTTTGAGCATCCCAGAGAGAGAACTCCAAACTTCATAGTCTTTCCTTTCTTTTGAAGAGGTACAGCTCCCTGATTCGCATGAGTTCTTCAATATACTCCCGATCCCGATAGTTCGGATAAGTGTATGGAAGTGGTGTAAAAGCACCATTGACGAAAATGAGAGTTATCTCAGCAGAGATGCCGTCTCCAATATAGATACGATTCGCCCAATGCTTAGTTGATGCGAGAACAAACTGAGCGTGATGAACATAGCCCGGATCTAGATTTACTTTTCTCTTCCCTTCCAGTCCGAATTTCTCTTCAATATCGTTTGTAATTCTCTTTATGAGGGAAAGTTGTTGAGGGTGTACGAGCCTCTTAAAAGAAAGCAGCTTGCCTTTAAGACCAAATCCCATCTCATCGTTGTAATAAGATGTGTATTTATCGAAATCCAGCGATTTCGATATATAGTCTGCCGGTCCAAACTCCTTCTCAAGAACAGGTTGAATTTCCTGAAGCCTGTAATCTATGTATGAACCGAAAGCGAAGACAACGAGATTGACCATTTCCGTTTCTCTATAGCTTCCCATCACTTTACACTCACTTCCGCCAGTGGAATACTCACATTCACCATCTCGCCTCCG
Organism: Mesotoga sp. Brook.08.YT.4.2.5.2.; assembly: GCF_003351125.1. Classification (NCBI taxonomy): domain Bacteria; kingdom Thermotogati; phylum Thermotogota; class Thermotogae; order Kosmotogales; family Kosmotogaceae; genus Mesotoga; species Mesotoga sp. Brook.08.YT.4.2.5.2. The sequence continues at coordinate 127,859 of NZ_JPGZ01000006.1, read as the reverse complement.
CCCCTAACCGTATACCTTCCGGGCAGATCTTGCTCAACAACCAATTTATCATTTCGTCTTATCTTTAGTACCAAATGCTCACCAGGTTCAAGAACATACCCCTCATCACCGAGAAGAATTCTGAGACGAGACGAGAGGTCGAAAAAACCGACTTCAAATTCGGTAGACTGCGATTCTCTTATGTATCTAAAAATGTAAAGCGATTCTACAAATAGGAAGAGAGAAATTATCAGCAGTACTACCGATGCTACCTGGCTATTAAGTCTTGCTCTCTTTCCCATAAAAAGCGCTCCAGTCGAAATTATGGATATTCTACGGATAATTATAGCACGTTGCTATGGCACATTTTTTGAGTGGCGCCATCAAAAGATGTATGTAAATAATCGTGATATAATTTTCACAAATACGCCTGCCGGGAGGTTGATCAGCAATGGATAACACAAAAATCCCAAAACCTACTATAAAGAGACTCGCCGTATACCACAGGTGCCTGGAAAACATGGTTATCTCAGGAGTGGCAAGCGTATCCTCAAATGATCTGGCAGAAAGGCTCGGGATTAAAGCCAGTCAAGTGAGAAAGGATCTTTCATATTTTGGAGAGTTCGGAAAGAGGGGTGTCGGTTATAGTACAAAGCTTCTTCTTGATAGTATTAGCGAAATCCTTGGAATAAGGAAGAAGTGGAAGACCTGTATAGTGGGGATGGGAAACCTCGGTATGGCGTTGGCCAACTACCCCGGACTTGAGAACTCCGGTTTCATTGCAAAAGCGCTCTTCGACAACAATCCAAACAAAATCGGTATTCCAATGCCGAACGATCTTGTAATAGAATCAACAGAAGTGTTAGAGGAAATTGTGAAGAAAAGGCAAATAGAGATTGGTGTAATCACTGTTCCCGCGAACGCGGCCCAAATCATCGCTGATTTATTGGCAGATGCGGGTGTCAAGGGGATTGTCAACTTCGCTCCAATCCGCCTTACTCTGCCTCCTGGCATAAGCAATGAGGAAATTGACATTTCTGTCTCATTCAGATCACTTGCTTTCAATATGACATTCGGTTCTTCCAGAAAAGGGAGAAGAGCTTAATGGTTCTTGTTTCAATAATCGGAGGAAGCGGGGCCGGAAAGACGTCCGTAACCAACGTAATCTTCAATCACTTCAACGAAAGAGCGGCTGTTCTCTCGATGGATGACTACTACAAAAACCTGGATCCCGGAACTGATCCGAGAGAGTTCAATTTCGATTCTCCGAAAGCCTTTGACTTTGAACTCTTTGAACAGCACCTCAAATCCGTTAAGCAGAACAAAAGCATTATGGTTCCAGTCTATAGCATGGTCACGTACAGGCGAGAAGAAGGAATCTGTAGAGAGTTTAGGCCTAAACCGCTGATTATCGTCGAAGGGCTCCTGGTAATGTTCAAGAGGGAAATGAGGGATCTCTTCGACTTCTCAATATACATAGATGCGCCGGCAGATGAAAGGCTTATTAGAAGGATAGAACGTGATACTAAAGAGCGAGGTAGATCCGTAGACAGCATAATAGAACAGTATAGAAAGTTTGTCGCTCCGTCTTTTGAAAGTTTCATTGAACCCCAGAAGTACTTTTGTGATATAGTTTTACCTGACGGGGCCGCGAACACTACCGGTCTTAATGTCATAATCAACGCCATTGAGAACATGTTGAACAAGTGATCGGGCTGGAGGTGTAGAGTGCCAAATAGAATACTCTCGGTCATTGTGTTTCTGGTAATCGCAATTCTTTCCTTTTCCTTTAGCCAGAAAGTGATCATTGAGGATTTCGAGAATTACATTAGTGATTATGTAAGCCAAGAGCCGCAGCTGCCCAAAGTTGTCAGGCTCAATCAGGACCTTGATTATCTGTCAATCTACAGGATGTACAAACTCCAGATGGTTGGGAGCATTGAAAAGAAAGAGAGTTCAACGACTATCGCCGGGTTGCTGACCAGGCATCTCGGAGCTTTCACAGACATTGACGACTTTCGCGATAACGACGACAGGATAGCCTATAGCGCCTTTCTTGCATGGGTTCTAACAGACATCTCAGGAAAACCCTTTGAGACCTATACGTTAAATGAGATGCCGGCATATCTTGAGGTCTTCAACTCCTACACGACAAGAGTCAGGAGCATGGCAGAGACTGTCTATAAGGAGTGGATAGCATTCGCTCTTGGCCTCGTGAAGAGCAAACCTGAAGCGTTTCCCGAGGAACTGACTATAACAAACTCTTTTTCTTCCTTCAACCTTGCAGTAGACGCTCCTGCAGAGTCGGAACAAGAAATTCTGAGTCTTTCAGATACCAGGATACTTGAAGCCCTTAACTCTACGATCTCGACCTTGAGTTCGAAAGAGTACCGAGTGGACACACTTGTTGATGAAGAAGTAAACAGATTGGCAATTCAGACTGCTATGGATCTAGCTCAGATTTCCGGTCCTGAGATGATGGCATCTGGGAGAGAACTCTTTCGGCTATGGCTTCTAAGATCTATGGCTCTGATTGATTATGCTCCCTTTTTCCCGGAGTCGATCCCGGTGAAACCGAAAGAATTGGCAGGGTTTGAGCTTGGCACTGAACCAGATGACTCTGAGTATCGAGAACTAATGGACGTCCTTGATGAGAATCCAGAAATAAAGGCTCAAGTCTTTGAAAAGATTCAGATGGGCGCCCAGCTGCTTTCGATTAAGCAATTCACTCCGGTCGGCCTAATCGAGAATGACATCACCAGTGAAGTGAGAAAGATCATACCCATTCAAACAAACATAATGGGTCGGATAAGGAACGAGCTCTCAGCCAACCTCGTTTCAAGCGTTGAAAAGAAAATCGATCTCTGGTGGTTGAGAATTGTTGCCTACGCATTGCTGGTTGTTCTGGGATTCACTCTCTTCAACTCTGTCAAGAAGTATCTGTTAGGTACTATCATCATTCTTGAAACCTTGTACATATTCTTCATTGGTAACATTGCTGTTGGCATCTTCGATCTTTCTCTGCATTCAATAGTGGCATTGCCCGCCTTTGCATTCGCGTTCATTCTGACCGTTTCTTCGCTAATGAATAGGAGAAAGAGAAACAGAGTTCAGCTCTTGAAACTGCTAATGCTTGTTCTCATAGCCATTCTGCCATTCCTTAATCTTTTTAACGAGCAAACAGAGCTTTCAATGGACAGTTTCGATGGATTCTACGATTCAGTTTACTATTCGACTCTGAAGAGCGATGTGTTTCTTGCTCCTGAGTCGATGATCAGCCTGCAGACAAGAGAGTTGAACTCACTTGTTTCGAGCGAGTTGAACACTCTGAAAAGAGTCCTGAGGATAATCATCACCAACAAACTGAACTCTTTTTCATCCGAGGCAGGATTGACCTACAGTATAGACGCCAACGGAAGATTGAGGGTAACGGCCCCGGCCTTTAGTGAGTATTTGTCTATTGAGAACCAGGCCGTATATGCATCCGAGTTGCAGGACCTCACAAAAGATATCAATAGCTTCATAAGAGACAGCAACAGAAATAGTAAAGGTTACGCCAATGCCGTTTCGAAATTGCTGGACACTTCAGAGACAATTGTCAAATACGCTGGACAAACAATGAGAAAGGATTTCACCACTTCACTTGAAGATACTCTAGGATCAAGACCTGAGCTTTCCATCGCTTTGGACGATTACCATCAAAGAATCGATCCGCTGCTAGAAAGCAAACCCTCGCCAATCCCGGTCAAAGTCTACAGAGTTCCAGAGTTTGCGGCGCTAGTAGTTGCTCTTTTTTTGCTGACGATTACGCTATTTGTTGTAAAGAAACCTGTTATCTCTTATATCCACCTTGCAGTAATTGTAGTATTCCTGTTAATACAGCTCCCGGGCCTGAGCGATCTAAATCTCTTTGTCCAAGGTGGTTCTCCGATGCTGAGTGTGCCTATTGAACCTTCGATAAACATTTTGTTTTTGGTAGTTTTTGCGGGTATAATTGTGTTATCAGTTCTATGGATCTTACTATCTCATAAGAAAGGGAGTGTTGTTGAATGAAACTAAGACTATTGTTGGTGTTCTCACTTATTCTCATGTTTGCTCTCCCAGTAATGGCAATGAAGGTAATCATGATTACTGACGTTGGGGGGCTCGGAGACAAGTCATTTAATGATGGAACTTGGGAAGGAATTGTCAAGGCCTCTGACTTCCTGGGAATTGACAGAGAAGTCGTACAATCAAAGGAACAGTCCGACTATATCCCTAATCTGTCAAACGCAGCAAAGGAAGCAGATATTATCTTCGCAGTTGGCTTCATGATGGCCGATGCGCTGTATAAGGTTGCTCCTCAGTTCCCGGATACTTACTTCGTAGGCATAGACATTGACCCTGTTGAGAACATGCCGAATAATGTAGCAACGTATCTCTTCAAAGAACAAGAAGGAGCTTTCCTGGTAGGTTATGTGGTAGCGGCCATGACAGAGACCAACATGGTAGGCTTCGTTGGAGGTCTTCCAATTCCTCCAGTTGAAAGATTCCGCTACGGCTATGAGGCCGGAATAAGAGTCTACGAAGAGATACACGGAAAAACGATAAGCATGCTTCAGGGATACACTATGGATTTCAACGATCCTAAGAAGGGTAAGGACCTTGCCATCGCTCAGTTCGCAGAAGGCGCCGACATTGTCTTCCATGCAGCTGGCGCGTGTGGAAATGGTGTCATTGAAGCTGCGGCAGAAAAGGGAGAAGGTTTCTTTGCAGTTGGTGTCGATGTTGATCAGGATTACATGGCTCCTGGAAGAGTCCTAACAAGTTCTGTCAAGAGAGTTGACATGGCTTCCTATCAAGCCGTTATGAGTATCGCTCTCGGAACTTTCGAACCCGGAGCAAAGACACTCGGAATAAAGGATGAAGGTGTTGGAATTAGTCCGATGACCTACACTAAGGATGTTGTTGGACCGGTTATTCTCGGCGAAGTTGAGTTCCTTAAGGGTCTTCTAAAAGCCGGAACGCTTATTGTTCCTGATACTCAAGAGAAGCTCGATGCGTTCGTTGTTCCAGATATAACCCTTCCGTAATGGAATTAATTCACACAATCGTGTGATATCAAAGATCGGGAGAGCGACCTCTCCCGATCTTTCGTATCATGAACGATGGAGGTGAGCGTGTGGAAGAAAGCTACGTTGAAAGCCTCGATCTCTCAGGTATCGCAGTAGCTATGAAAGGAATTGTGAAGACCTTCCCTTCCGTTGTTGCTAATGATCATGTGGATTTCTTTGTTAGGAAAGGCGAAATACATGCGCTTGTGGGCGAGAACGGAGCAGGAAAGTCTACTCTCATGAATCAGTTGTATGGGCTTTATACTCCTGACGAAGGAGAGATCTTCATAAATGGTAAGAAAACAGTTATCAACGGGCCAAAGGATGCTATTGACATAGGAATCGGGATGGTCCACCAACATTTCATGTTGGTGGATAACCTGACTGTCGCTGAAAACGTAGTTCTAGGTTCAGAACCGAAGTACGGTCCCTTCAAAATGTTCATGGACACTAACAAGTCGCGTAAGATCGTTACGGACTTGTCTAAAAAGTACGGACTAGCCGTTGATGTGGATGCTTTTATTGAAGACATTCCAGTTGGTATGCAGCAAAGAGTTGAGATTCTGAAGATCCTATTCAGGGGTGCCGAGATTCTCGTTTTCGATGAACCGACAGCCGTTCTAACCCCTCAGGAGACCGAAGAGCTTTTCAAAATACTTAGAGTGTTAAGAGATAATGGAAAGACGATTATTTTCATCACTCATAAGCTAAATGAAGTCATGGCTATTACCGATAGGGTGACAGTTATGAGACTCGGGAAAGTAACCGGTAAGGTGAACACCAAAGACACAAATCCCAGACAACTTGCAAACATGATGGTCGGAAGAGAAGTTCTCCTAAGAGTCGAAAAGGAAGAGAAACGCGCCGGCGAAACCGTTCTAGAAGTCAAAGATCTCCATGTTAAGGATAATCGAAACTTAGATACGGTCAATGGTGTCTCGTTCTCGGTTCGTCAGGGGGAAATTGTGGGAATCGCCGGCGTAGCAGGTAACGGTCAGACAGAGCTTATCGAGGCGATCACCGGTCTTAGGAAAGTTGAGAAAGGAAACATATACTTGAGTGGCGTTGATCTTACTAATCAAACGGCGCTTGAAATAAGAGAAGCTGGTTTGACACACATCCCTGAGAATAGACTGAGAAGGGGAATGATAGCCCAGTATCCAGTCTATTACAACCTCATCCTTGGTAAACAAGACGAAGAGCCCTTTTCTCAAGAGGGGTTCATAAACCTTAGAAACGTAAAGGAATTCTCAAGAGGCGTAGTAGATGCTTTCGATGTGAGACCAAAGAACATAAACATGCTCGCTGGCAACCTCTCGGGCGGGAATCAACAGAAGGTAGTCGTGGGCCGAGAACTGAGCGTTGTTCCGATAGAACCGAAAGTTGTGGTAGTCTCTCAGCCCACCAGAGGTCTGGATATCGGAGCAATCGAGTTTATTCATAAGACTTTGATTTCGATGCGCGGCAAGGGCATTGCCATGCTTCTGATCTCAATGGAACTCGATGAGATTTTTTCTCTCTCTGACAGGATACTTGTCTTCTATGAAGGAGAGATTATGGGAGAAGTTACTCCAGATGAAGTCGACAGAGAGGAAATAGGACTTATGATGGCAGGGCATAAAAAGGCCGAAGTCGTTAGGGAACGGAGTGATGAAGGATGAATACCAGCAAGATCTACGCATTACTAGTACCGATCGTCTCCGTTTTGATAGCTCTCCTGATAGCTTCCGTGATTATTATCATGATCGGTAAGAACCCAATTACTGCATATTCCATAATGATTGACGGCGCGTTTGGTAGTCAGGAAGCACTTGCAGATACTATTATGAAGATGACACCCCTGATTCTAACCGGTCTCGCAGTCGGGTTCGGATTCAGAGCAGGAGTCTTCAACATAGGCGCTGAAGGCCAGATGACGATGGGTGCCCTAATAGGTGCAATAGTAGCCATGAATATCGGGGGAATTCCTTCGGTTATTGCCATCCCTCTTTCAATTATAGTCGGAATGCTCGCAGGTGCCTTCTGGGCATCAATAGCTGGTTTTCTGAAAGCTTTCACTGGAGCGCATGAAGTTATTTCAACGATCATGCTCAACTGGATTGCAGCTAACCTTGCTTCCTATATGGTGACCGGACCCTTGGCGGTCGGCTCCGGTACTCCGAAGAGTCCGGAAGTTGCAGAAGCATCGAAGCTTCCGGTAATACTAAAAGTTCAGGCTACTGAACTAAGCGTTGGGATTTTCATTGCCATTGCTGTAGCGATCATAATGTACATCCTGATAGAGAAGACCACCATCGGTTACAAGTTAAAGGCCGTAGGATTCAACCAGCATGCGGCTGAGTATGGCGGTATTAGTATTAGAAAGAGCATAATTCTCACAATGGCAATTAGTGGTGCTCTTGCTGGTATGGCAGGAATCGTCGACCTCATTGGAGTACCTCCTCATAGATTCGTCGGCGAACTCACAGGAGGAAGAGGATTTGACGGTATCACCATTGCGTTAATTGGGAGAAACCACCCAATCGGAATAATTTTTGCGGCTCTTTTGATAGCAGCCTTAAGAACAGGCTCCAACGCGATGCAGATTAGAGCCCAAATCCCTAATGACATCGTATCGATCATTCAGGGGATAGTAATCTTCCTTGTGGCTGCTGAGAGAATTGTCTCCACTCTTATTCTGTGGAAGCGAAAGAAAGGAGTGACTGCTATATGAGCTGGATCGAAGCGATCTTCGCAATACTTGTCAACCCCCTATTCTATAAACTCACTTTGCTCTCTGCGACTCCTTTAATATTCGCCGCTCTTGGAGGCACTTACAGCGAAGTCACCGGCGTTACGAACATCGCTCTTGAAGGTATTATGCTCATGGGAGCTTTTACCTCGATCGTCTTCACCCTACTTTCTGGTAACGCCTGGATCGGTGTACTAATGGCCGTCATCATAGGAACGGGGTTCACCTGGTTCCACGCATGGGCAAGTATTAGGTGGTCGGCTAATCAGATAGTTAGTGCTACCGCTCTTGTGATAATCGCTCAGGGAACAACTTCATTCCTGATGATTCCGATCTTTGGAAACGAAGGCCAGACCGATTTCATTGGAAGAGTTCCATACCTTGACGCAGGTTGGTTGAAGGGTATCCCTTTCATAGGCGAGATTTTTGGCTCTATGAGTCCTTTTACGTATATCGCAGTAATTGCGGTTGTTGCCAGCTGGTTCTTACTGTACAGAACACCTCTTGGTCTTCAAATGAGAGCGGTCGGAGAAAATCCTGAAGCTGCTGATACTCTAGGAATAAGCGTCTACAAGATCAGATATTTCGGAGTTCTAATGAGTGGAGTTTTCGCAAGTCTTGCCGGGGCCTTTCTTTCGGTCGGTGAACTGGGAAGATTCGTTGAGAATATGATTCATGGAAGGGGATTTATTGCTCTTGCCGCTATGATCCTCGGAAACTGGAATCCGGTTGGGGCCATGTGGGCTGCAATACTGTTTGGAGCGGCGGAAGCGATGAACCTGCAGTTACAGAGTAGTTCAATTGTGTCGGTATCGGCAGGTGTGAAACCATTATTCAATATGATTCCATTTGTTGTCACGCTGATAGTGGTGGGCGGTTTTATTGGCAAGACGCGATCACCTGCTGCTTCGGGAATACCTTACGAAAAAGAATCCTGATTACAAAAACAAGAGGCCTTTCGGGACCTCTTGTTTTACACAAATCTCAGAGCCTGTTGAAGTCTGTTCAAAGTCTTGTTTCTACCGAGAAGAAAGATAACATCAACAAGTTCTGGCCCTTCATCGGCCGCTGTTAGAATATGCCTCAAGGACATGTAGAACCCCTTTCTATCGGGTTTGAATTCGTTGAGAACTGCTCTGATCGTCCCGACTATTTCATCGTTGTTCCATGCATCAAGATACTCTATTCTGTCTTTGAAGGCCTCAAGAGCCCTATAGATTCCCCTATCGATATCACTAGAGGGGTTGAAGGTAGAGATTTCCGGCTCTTCGAAATAAAGATGCATTTTCTCCGGCACTTCCAATAGGGTTTCCACTCCCTTTCGAACGGAGTCAATTGCCCTTCTCAACCACTTCCTATTGGCGATGACTTCTTCTGAAGACATTAGACCTGCTCTCACAATAAACGGAATCGTCAGATCGGTTATCCTATCCACATCGCATTCACGAATGTAGACCCCGTTCATCCATCTTGCCTTGGTCTCATCGAAGATTGCAGCGCTCGTATTCACTCTCTCAATCGAAAAGCTTTCGATTATCTCCTCGTGTCGTAAGATCTCCTTACCATCAGGATGTGACCACCCTAGTAAAGTAAGAAAATTGAAGAAAGATTCTGGCAAAAAGCCTTTCTCTCTGAATTGCTCTACAGATGTATCTCCATGTCTTTTGCTCAACTTCTTTCCATCTGGCCCAAGAATCATCGACAAGTGTGCAAAAGATGGTATTGGTGCTCCAAAAGCTTCATAAAGAGCAAGTTGCCTTAGGGTATTAGATAGATGATCATCTCCTCGTAAAACGTGAGAAATCTCCATAGAAATGTCATCAGCAACTACCGCAAAATTATATATTGGTTGACCGTTGGACCGCATTATCACAAAGTCTCCAATTGCTCCCTCTTTGAAAACAACCTCGCCTTTGATTTTATCGGGAAGCCTGTACTCCTTGCGTGGCATGTTAAAGAAGACAACCGGATTAAGTCCTTTGGCTTCGAACTCCGAAACCCTTTCTGGCGAGTTGAAGACCTCCAGCATCTCTTGAGAATAATGAGGTGCCTTTCCTTTTGAAAGCATTTCATCGTGAAGCGCTTCAATGTCTTCAGGATAAGCATAGACATTGTAGGCTAGCCCCCTTTTAAGGAGATCGAATACCATCTCGCTGTAAACTTCTCCTCTTTCACTTTGTCTATAGGGCCCAAAGGACCCACCCACATCGGGTCCTTCATCCCAGGTGATCCCCAACCACAAAAGTGACTCCATGAGTTGCTCCTCAAATTCCTTTGTGGATCTTGAAACGTCGGTATCTTCAATACGAAGGACGAGCTTGCCGCCGTAATGCTTCGCAAACAGGTAATTGAACAACGCAGTTCTGGCACCACCAACATGAAGGTATCCAGTAGGGCTGGGCGCAAACCTTACTCTAATCATCATCATCACTTTCCCTTCCAGCAAAAGCAAGTAAAATCCCCGAAATACTCTTGCTATCAGTTATTTGTCCGTCAACAATCATTCTGATCGCCTCTCTTGAGTCGATCAGAATCGGCACCACAAACTCTCCTTCATCGGGACAGGGATCCTGAACCCTTTCCACCTCTGCAAGGTAGATATGAATTATCTCATCGGAAAATCCCGGCGAAGTCTCAATCGTAGTCAGTTTGCGTAAGTATCTTGTAACATATCCCGTCTCTTCCAGCAGTTCTCTTCTGGCGCAGTCTTCTGGGTTCTCACCGGCATCAAGCTTTCCGGCAGGTATCTCGAGCATGAACTTCTGAACGGGGAAACGGTATTGCTTCACGAGCAGCAATTTATCATCTACGAATGGAACGACAGCAACGGCACCGGGATGACGAACAACCTCTCTAAATGCCGTAGTACCGTCTTGGATTGAGACGGTGTGTCTTTCAAGATCAAGAATTCTGCCCGAAAAGATTTTCTCCTTTCTTATCGAATGCTCCATCTTACTTCTCCATCTCAAAATGCAGTGGCAGGAGCTCATAGGAAGTAGTTCTCTTGGTTATTCCATCGCCCACTAGAATCACTTCGAAATTGCCAAATTCTGCCATGAACTGTCTGCAGGCCCCGCACGGAGAAGTCGGTTCCTTTCTGTTACTAACTATTGCAATACTCCTGAACTTCCTGTATCCTTGTGAGACAGCCGAGACAATCGCAGATCTTTCGGCACAGATGGAAAGTCCATAAGAACTGTTTTCTACATTGGTTCCAACGAACACTTCGCCTTCCTCAGTAAGCAAGGCCGCACCAACAGGAAACCCTGAATATGGCGAATAGGATCTATCCTTTGCCTCAATAGCTTTCTGAATTAGCATTATCTCCTCTGATTTGTCTTTCATCAACCTTCCTCCTGTCAACAATGAGCCTGATCTTCTCAACTTTATTCTTTCCAGCAGCGAGGATCTCAAAAGTAAAGCCATTAACAATTATCTTCTCTCCGACTTCCGGAAACCTTTCAAGTACTTCCAGAAGATAGCCTCCTATTGTCTCAAACTCAGTATCTGGAAAATGGTGCTCAAGTTCTCTCTCGATATCATTTATTGGTGTCATTCCGTCAACAATGAACTCGCCTTCTCCTAGCCTCTCTATCATAATCTCTTCGGACTCTTCGTCATACTCATCCAGGATCTCACCGGTAAGCTCTTCAATTACATCTTCCATTGTTATTATCCCTGCTGTCCCGCCATACTCATCGATAACTACCGCGAGATGATTCTTCTTCTCTCTGAATTCTCTTAACAGATCATCGACTTTCTTCGTCTCGGGCACGAAATACGGTGCTCTCATAATTTCCTCGACACTAATGCTATGCAGGACATCGTTATCCTTCCTTTCGAGTAAGAAATTTAGCAGATCTTTCGCGTAGCAAACTCCGACAATTCTATCAATGTTTTCTCTGTAAATAGGATAGCGAGAATAGCCTTCCGATTCTACTAATTCCATTAGGTCAATTAGCGGCTTTTCCTCTTCAAGTGCAACGATTTCCACCCTTGGAGTCATAATCTCCTTCACCGAGATGTCCTTCAATTCGAGCGTCCTCTTCATAATCATTCTCTCTTCCGACTGAAGAACCCCTTCTTCATGGCCGGCATCGACGGCCGACCTAATCTCGTCTTCGGTTATGAAGGGAGCAAAATCGGCTTTCTTACCTCCAATGAAGACTATAAAGAAATTCGAGATGCGTAACAGAAGCCACAAAAGAGGTTTCAGAATCATCGTGATTACGGAAATTACCGTTATCATTTTTCTAAAGAGTCTTTCAGAGTTTTCCCTTGCAAAGATCTTCGGAGTGATCTCTCCAAACACAAGTATTAAGAATGTCATAACTCCCGTAACAAGCGCTGCGGCAATGCCTGCGGAGTTGCTCGGAAGGAGCTGCAGTGCAAGCAAGGTTGCGAGTGATGAAGATAGTATGTTGACAACATTGTTCATGACAAGTATAGCCGTAAGAACCGAATTAGGGTTCTCTACGAAATACCTAACAGACTTGCTGAACCGCTTTTCTTTGTCATCCATAAGATCGCGTAGCTTCAATTTGCTCATCGACATGAGAGCCGTTTCAGTTCCAGAGAAGATGCCCGAAAGATAGAGAAGGAAGCCAAGCAGTGCCAGATTCAGTATAAGCGAAACAGGGTCCCCGCTACTAGTAGGGTCTTCCACTTCTTATTTGCACCTCCAAATCAATAATGATACGGTCTGTTGTCAAGAATAGTATGTGCCCTGAAAAGCTGCTCCAAAAGAATTAGAACGGCCATTTCATGCGTAAATGTCATTCTTGACAAGGACAGCTGTTGCCAGCCCTTCGATAGAACCTCTTCACTAAAACCCAAGGGTCCCCCAATGAAGAAAGTCAGGCCGCTTACTCCTATATTTTGCCATTTTTCAAGCATTCGTGCAAACTCTTCCGATGAGCGATGTTCTCCTAGTTCGTCAAGAAGGAGTATCTTGTCGCTCGAGTTGGCTATTTTCAAATACCTCTTGCCTTCTCTCTCTTTGACTATCTCCTTGTTCCTGGAGGTGTTGCCTCCTAGAGGGAGATACTCAATACCAACTTTACCAAAGCTGCTGAGCCATTTTCTATACTGGTCGATACCCTCAACAACAAAACCCGACTTTGGCTTCCCCGTTGCAAAAATCCTGATATTCATCTTACTTTCTTTCCACTCTTGATTACTCCCTTTACGAGATCTCTAGAGAAATTGTAGACGATTTCACTGTAATCCTTCACCTTCAGAAGCAGCAAATCGGCATCGTATCCTTGCTCTACTCTACCCTTTCTACTCTCAAGACGCAAAGCGTATGCGCTATTCACAGTGTAAGCATTTATCGCTTCTTCTACGGAAAGACCACAACGCGAAACCGCCAAGAATATTATTAAGAAAGGGTTATAGATGTTGCAGGAACCGGGATTGAAGTCTGAGGCTAATGCAACTATAGCTCCCCTATCTATCAATTCGCGACCTCGTGCAAAATCCTCATTAAGGAAGAAAGATGTTCCAGGCAGAAGAGTGCAAACTGTATCGCTCTTCGCCAGGAGTTCTAATGTCTCATTGTCTGCGGAGATCAAGTGATCGGCGGAGGTGGCTCCAAGCTCAACCGCTAACCTTCCGCCTCCTGATGATGAAAGTTCATCCGCATGGAGTTTCGTCTTGAATCCCATTTTTTTCGCCTTACTCAAATACTTTCTCGACTGCATTTCGTTGAACACACCCTTCTCGCAGAAAATGTCAACCGTATCGGTGTATTCTCCAAGTTCAGAGAACATGTCTGCCATCGAATCCAGAAATTCCTCTGCAGATCGATACTCCTCTGTCAATGCATGGGCACCCAGAAAAGTGGGAATAATGTCCATTGGGTGAATGGAATTCAATGTCTTAAGAACCTTCAGCTGCTTGAGTTCGTTATCCCTGTCGAGACCGTAACCGCTTTTGCCCTCAATAGTAGTAACTCCAAGAGAAAGCATCGCGTCAAGGTATCCCATTGACTCGGCCACAATTCTGGAAGCAGGAGCGCTTCTTACTTCTCTTACGGTTGACCTGATACCCCCTCCTGCATTCATTATGTCCATATAACTCTTCCCAGAAAGCCGCATTATGAACTCATCACTTCTACTGCCGACAAACGGGATGTGGGTATGACAATCGACAAATCCGGGAATAACCACCAGCTGGCTGCCATCAACATACTCGTTCGCCTTCACAAATTCGCTACCGACATAAGTAATCTTGCCTCCCTCAATTGCAATGTTCACACCGCGTTTGATTTCAAGAGAGGACATTTTCTTGCCCCTTAATGGCCCCAATTCTGGAGGTGAAGCAGTCTGCAAGACGTCGACAATTGCCAAATCAACCAACATCTCTAACTATCCTTGTCTGCAATGAAATCCAGCACCTTCTTCTCAAGAATTGAGGAGCTGGAAAATCTCTCGAGCCTAAGATAATGATCAGCAACATCAACAAGTGCCTGAAGTGGAGTAAGTCCTACTATTTCAGATCCTACAATCGGAACTCCGTACCTTTCAGCTTCCGACCTTATCACTTCGAATACCCTGAATAGAGGAGTCTTTTTGTAATTGGTCATGTTCATCGAGATCTGAACCATATTCCTGTCCTCTAGTCTGAAGCCAAGCGCCTTCACATACCGAAATCCTCCGCTTATATGTCTGATTGACTTCGCGATCTTATTTGCGATCTCGATTTTGTCAGTTCCCAAATTTACGTTGAAAGCGATAAGATACTCTCTACAACCCACCGCCACAACACCTGCAGAAGGATGAATCTCTGAAGGACCAAAATCAGGTTTCCACTGTTCGTCAGCCATCTTCGAAGCAAAGTTTTCGAACTCTCCTTTTCTTATGTTTGAGAGACTTACACGCTCCGAACAAGTCGCGGAGTCTTCATACAGGTAGACTGGAATCTGTAGCTCGTCACCAATTCTCTTTCCCAGTTTCTTGGAGAGTTCCACGCATTCCTCCTTTGTCGTGTTCATAACTGGAACGAGAGGAATAACATCAGTTGCTCCCATCCTCGGATGTTCACCAGAATGGTTTCTTAGATCGATCAGTTCTTTTGCTTTAAGAGTCATATTGAACAGAGCAGTTTCAACTGCTTCGGGTTCACCGGCAATCGTAACGACAGAACGATTGTGATCAGCATCACTTGAATAATCTAAAACCCATACATTCTTTACCTTACTGGACTCTTCGACAATCTGTTCTACCACATCCAGCCTTCTTCCTTCACTGAAATTTGGCACTGATTCAATGAGTCTCATCTGTACCTCCTCAAACAAACTGCTATTCATGTTCTCTATCGTACTCGACCTCTTTACCTGTGTAACTTTGGACAATACCCAACTGTAGCGCGAATATCATCGATGACGATCCACCGTAACTTACAAATGGCAAAGGGATGCCCGTGACTGGCAGAAGCCCCAGATTCATTCCGATATTCTCTACCACGTGAAAGGCAAAAACAGCGAATATCCCGCTAAGAACTATTCTACCAAACTCACTTGTGGTTTTTCTGGTAATCGACCAGATTCTCCATAAGAGCAAAGAATACAACACTATAAGCGAAACGGAGCCTATGAAACCCCATTCCTCCCCCAGAACCGAGAAAATGAAATCTGTGTGATCTGCTGGAACGTATCCAAGTCTGTTCATAGTACCCTGAAGCATTCCGGTACCTTCAAGACCTCCAGAACCAATTGCTCTGATTGCCTGAATAGTATTATAGGCGGCACCTGACGCATATTCTTCTGGATTCAAGAAGCTGAGGAGCCTATCCCTTTGATATGGCTTGAGCCCGAACATAAAGACAACTGGAACAAAGAAAGCAATCAAAGCAGTCATCGCAATCATCAGTTTATCAAATCTCTTGCTGATGAGAGTAACAAAGTACCAGATTACTACAATTATGATCGTCGAACCGAGATCGGGTTCCAGATAAATCAGACCTGCAAAGATGGCGGCAGAGAGAACACCAAGAGAGAAAAGGCCGTATTTGTTTTTCGCTTCCCTAGAATAGATGAACCCCAAGAAAAGTATCAAAGAGAATTTGGCCAGCTCGGATGGCTGAAAACTGGCGATGCCCAGATCTATCCATCTTCTTGAACCTTCTCCAGAACCCAAATAGAGAACTGCGACCAAAGTGACCACGGAAGCAAAAATCAAGACAATAGACATACTCTTCCAAAAGTTTCTCTTAATCACATACGCCGTGAAAACGAAGACAGCACAAGAAAGCAGCACCCAAACCAATTGCCTTCCGAACAGATACTCCTCTCTCTCACCAAAAGTTGCGCTAAACAACACGATGAGGCCAAACACCATTATAGAAATCATGAATATTGGAAGTAAAAACTCTGCTCTTCTCCTCATTATGCTCTCCTCTCGCCCGAAACAATTATATATCTTAATTATTCTACTCGAGATTCTAGATGTTGATTCGCCGACAGTGGTCACGTCGTCTCAGATTGCTTTGCTCTGGAGGTAGGCAAAAATGTATAATCTCATTGTTAGGGTCAATTTTTCAGAAATAGCGAGATATTGAGTATTAGAACCTGAGACAGGCAAATTCGATTTTTGAAGGACGTGAGGTTGATTATGAATGTAAGAGAAATCATTGAATCAAAGGATCAAAGAAAGCTATCCATGGTTTCCGCATACAGTTACTTTGAAGCCAAATTCGCAGAACAGGCCGGTGTTGATTTAATCCTTGTAGGAGACTCCCTCGGAACTATGGTTATGGGCAAAAGAGATACATTATCGGTAACAATGGACGAAATGATCTGGTCTCTTAAATCTGCCCGCAGGGGCTCAAAGCAGGGGTTTATTGTTGCCGATATGCCTTTTGGATCCTATCAATGTTCAAGAGAGAAGGCAGTTGAAAATGTTATTGCCTTTCTAAGGCACGGCGCCAACGCTGTAAAGATTGAGGGAGGTTACGAAACTGCAGACCTGATCAAGTATCTAGTTGATAGAGGATTACCTGTTATGGGACATATTGGAATAACTCCTGAACACGCCAGCTTGGATGGGGAGTACCACATACAGGGAAGAGATGAAAGAAGCATCAAGAGGCTTATTGAATCTGTGAATGATCTCGAAGAAGCAGGCGTCTTTGCGATTCTTCTGGAAATGGTTGTTGAAGACGTTGCCAAGAGGCTGACTGAGGACACGTCAGTACCAACATTCGGCTTGGGTTCAGGGCGTTACTGCAATGGACAGTTTCTTAGATTGCATGATCTTCTCGGCATAAACGACGAGTCGAAACCTAAGTACATAAAGAGATACGCTAACCTGAAAACAGATATCATTGCTGCTCTTTCAAGGTTTGACGAAGAAGTGAAGTCGGGAATGTTCCCCGATGAGGAAAACGCATTTGAGGGTGTTGAAGAGGTTTGAAGAGCGGCGGTTCCAGGCTTGATAATCCCGAAAAGATGAAGTGTTGACATGATGGTAGGAGAGAATGTAGTTTCTTTCTCTGAAATCGATTCGACAAATCGATTCGCTATTGATAACCTAGACAGGCTGCCTTCTGGCTCGGTCATATGGTCACTTTCTCAAACAGAGGGTTATGGTAGACATGGAAGAGCCTGGTATTCAGGTAAAGGTGGATTGTGGTTCTCCGTTGTATTCAAGCCAACGCTAATCAAAGAGCCAAATGAATACACAAAGACCGTCTCTGTTGCTATAGTCGAGACTCTATTGCAGCTGGGCTTTAAGTCTGTCAGAATAAAATGGCCCAACGATATCCTCATTAGCAACAAGAAAGTTGCTGGCGTATTAACTGAAGCTGTCTTCACCGGGAACTCGCTCAATGGTATCGTGGTTGGCATAGGCATAAACGTAAACAACGAGATCCCCGCTGAATTGAACAAGATTGCCACATCTCTTAACTCGGTGAAAGGAACCTACATATCCCTCGAATTGCTTCTTGGCAAGCTCAACAAAAGGATTGAACTTCTGAGGAAGCGATATATCATCAGAGGGAAGAACAAATACTTGACGAGACTTTGGAAGAAACACCTTGCTTTTTCCGAGGGAGACGAAATAACTGTATCCCTACACAAAGAGGAGAAAGTGACAGGTATAATAAAGAGGATCAACCCATCATCGTTACAGATCGAACGAGAAGACGGGGAGATCCTTGATATCAAGTCCGGCGAGCTTATTCTCTAGTTTCCCTAATCACTTCTGAAAGAAATTCTTCTGTGACTCTCACTACAAGAGTCCTATTCGAAAAGCTTACTGAAACGACATCTCCGGGTTTTAGTTCGGAAGATGGTTTCGCCGGAACATTGTTCCTTTCAACATAACCCTTATCAATCGCTTCTTTTGCAATTACTCTTCGCTTTATTATTCCATTAACCTTAAGAAATTTATCCAGGCGCAAATCAAATCTCCTATAAGTATACACTTGACTATCTATCTTCAAAAAGGTATAATTATGTCAACGAGATGTTCTTGCCCCCGCCACTCCGCTAAGTGCAGGGGCTCTTTTTTTACTTGATTACCACAAGGCTTCTGATTACACCCATATCTTCGATGAACTCGCTATTTATAAGCACTCCGCTCTCAATCTCCAATCCCATAAGCCCGGTCAATATGTAGCCTGAATCAATAAAGAGACGCGCAAACCCATCAGAACCTACGAACCCGAGGAGTTTGTTGTATGTTTTCAGTTCCGAGACTACCACTCCATTTTGAAGCTCTTCGTTGGTTCTGATTTGATTCTTCGAAGAAACGTACAACCAACCATCCTGAACCCAAATGTACTGGCCCTCAACAATGAGAACGTCGCCTGAAACCAATACTTGCAGATCGGGATCAGTCTTTTCAATCATAGATCTAGCATCATCTATTGATCCTTTGTACCCTGTCCTAACTACATAAGAATATCCAACTGATTCAGAGTCATCGGAAGCAGCCCCCTGCGTTCCCATAAGGCTTGAGAAGATATCGTCAACCGAGATATTTGCATCGATCATAATCTCGCCTGTCATATCTTTTGAGAAATCTACGAAGCTCACATTACCTATTCTGAGAGCTTCCAACTCTAGAGGAACAAAGCCGAGACCGTCAAATTCAAGTTCCGATAGAAAGGAAAGATCGTTAATCCTTGCAAATCCAGAAACAAGTGGGAGGTGACGAGTAACTTCAAGATCGTCAACAGAGGCTCCTTCTAGAGCAACATGAAACCTCTCTCTGCTTTCTTCAAAAAGAGGAATAGACAATACCTCTGCAATCAATATCCCCTCCTCATTCCAAACAGAGCCCTTCTGAATAGTGCCTCCCATATCCACGTAGAAATAGCCGAAACCCGGCGAGAGATCAGACTTAACCAGAGAGAGGTTGTATCCCTTTCCAACCATCGAATATGCCTCGATGTCGCCAATGTAAAGGTACTCTTGATCCACAGCAACACTCAGTTTGATATCAGAAGGCAGCAACTGTGGAAGCAATTTCTCAATTGCCGTCTTCACAGTTCTGGGGTTTGATATCGGGCCAAGGATTGCTATCACTCGATCTAAGCCCTCTGAATCCACCCATGCGGCCAACCCGAAATCTCCATCGAAAGCCCTAAAAATATCCTTCGGATCAAGACCATTATTATATGCCAGCATCTCAACGTACTGAGCAATCAGCTGTTCTATGGCCAGCTGATTGAGCACCATATCAAATAGAACTGTTTGCTTCGAAACTTTGTAATTATCATTTAAGTGCTCTACTACCAGGACGCTCTGTGACGACACTGGCAGTCTCTCTGCCATGGAATCAACACTAGCTAGTGATAGTGCTCCGACAACAAGTAAAACAAGCACCGTCAACTTCTTCATTTATTCACCTCCAGGATCGTACTCTGATTTTAGACGACTGAACAGCCTGAACTGTTCTTGGTGTGATTCTACCACTAGATAGTTGTGTAGGTGTGACTGCCATCCTCGTTGTGGCTTTTAAACTATGAGTGTAGTAATTGGCAAAAGAAGGTCTTGAGCTAATGATTCTAATTGGTATATAGTATAATAATTGTTGTCAAACGTGATTTGGTGCCGAGACCTAGAAAGAGAGGAGCGTTGCTTGAGGTTTCTGAAGCTTGTCCAAAATGATCTTCTTCTCATTTTCAAGTCAAGAGCTTTTCTTCTGATGCTGGTATTGCTGCCGGTAGTTCTTGCATCAATCTCTTCCATAACTTCCGATACGGGAGGTTACTCAAACTTGAGGATAGGTATTGTAAATGAAGACAGGACATTTGTAGGGCTTTTTTTCGTACAGTACGCTACATCAATGCTTAAAGGCGAAAATATCGTCCAGCTTTCAAGCAGGAGTGAAATCGACTCCGTAATCGATGATCTAGATGGTGTCTTTGTTATTCCAAGGGGATTTGCAAACAATCTCCTTTTTCAGGAACCGTCGGAGCTAATCTTCATTCCCAATCCCGGTTCGATGCAGACTGCGGTTGCAATCTATCAAGTGATGAGCAACGTATTGAGAGAATTCAAAGCTCTCCCCGTTGTTGCAGATCCAGAATTTATGAAAACAGTGGATATCGACCCGAATTATGTGGCACCCTCTCTCTCCGTTGAAGGGATAACTGAGTCAAGACTCAGTTTCTCTTCCCTTCTCTTTCCAATAGTCCTGGTTACGACGATAATGTTTGTTTCAACAGTCGGAGCCGCAACGGGAATCTTCGAGGATCGCAGAAGTGGAGTGATTGACCTTCTACGGCTTTCGAACGTTGGAGCATTAGAGTATACAGGAGCCAAGGTTTTGAGTTTCACGGTTTTTTCCACAATACAGGTTCTGATATTCATAACTGCTGGAAGCCTTTTTGGGCTCCAGATAGCCTCTAATCTCTTTCTCTATATAGCGGTAATTGAGGTATTTATTCTCCTTTTCACATCCATAGGGATTCTGATCGGCACGATTTTCAATTCTGCTAGGAGTGCGCAGCTTACATCTGTTTCTATTGTTACGACCGTGTTAATTCTCAGTGGAATCCTGATACCTCATTCAATGTTCCCCGAATGGCTTGAGATCTTCAGTAAAAACCTTCCCGTAACATCTCTTCTCGTAGCGCTTCAAGGCATCTCGATGCTAGATTTCAGTCTCTCCAAGGTGATTGCTCCTTCCATTCTGAATCTCTCACTGGCAGTTGTAATAGTCCTTCTTGGCGGAATTGTGGTAAGGAGAGAGGACATATCACTAGCAGATTAGATCTTCGTATTGACTGCTGCTGACAAAAGAGTTATAATTGCTTTAGTTGAAATGCTCCCAAAGGGAGAGGGCTTATGTTGCCCTCTATTTTTTATTATGGTGGTGTTGTTTGTGGAGGACCTGAAGAAAGAGTTGCTCGCGCTGGCAAATGAAGTCGCAAACAACCTGGGGTATTCGATCTATGACCTAGGTCTCTCAAGAAGAGGAAAGAAGAGACTGGTGAAAGTCACGATCGATAAGCTGGACAGATATATCTCAATAAGCGACTGTGAATCGTTTTCGGCCGAGTTTGATAGAGCACTTGATTCAGCGGACCTCGTTCCCTTCTCTTATGATCTGGTAGTCGAATCCCCGGGACTTGAACGTGCATTAAGAGATCTTGATGATTATTTCAGATTCACTGGAGAGAAGGCAAAGATTATACTCAAGGAACCCGTTGAAGGGATTTCAGTTGTGATTGGAAAGATTGTCTCGTGCCAAGGTGAAGTTGTTACTGTCGAGAGCTCTGAGAACGGTAAAGAGATAGCATTCCACTTTTCAAATGTTAAGCGTGCTAACCTAAAACTATGATTTGGATGGTGAGGTGTTCATATGAATCTCAATCTCTTGGAAGCCCTTGACCAACTGCAGGACGAAAAGAGTATCGAAAAAGAAGAGGTCATTGATATACTTGAGAAAGCGCTGCAAAGCGCCTACAAGAAGAATTTCGCTTCGGAAAGCGATGTCGATGTGAGAATAGACAGACTTACAGGTGACATTGAGGTTTTCGAAAGACTTGTTGTTGTTGATACAGTAGAGAATCCTTCTTTGGAAGTAACTCTGGAAGAAGCTCTCAAGGTAAATTCTGCCGCTGAGATAGGCACCACAATTGAGAGAAAGTTGAATATCAAGAAGTTCAAGAGAATCGCTGCACAGACAGCTCGGCAGGTGCTAATTCAAAAGATCCGTGAAAAGGAAAAAGAAAACCTGTTCGATAAGTATGTAGATATGAAAGGCACAGCAACCACTTCTGAGATATTGAGAGTCACTTCCGAATGGGTTGACCTTCGAATAGGAAAGTTAGAGACTAGAATTCCCACAAAGGAACTAATTCCTGGAGAACAGCCGAGGCTGAACTCTCTGATGAAGGTCTTTGTTGTGGATGTTGCGAGATCTGCAAGAGGTCCTCGTTTGCTTGTGACGAGACGTACACCTGAATTCGTCATCGAGCTGCTCAGACTTCAGGTTCCAGAGATCGAAAGCGGAGATGTGACAGTCAAAGCAATAGCTCGAGAGGAAGGGGTCCGGTCTAAGGTAGCTGTCTTCAGCGATAATACCAAGGTTGATCCCGTAGGAGCCTGCATAGGGGAAAGCGGTGCAAGAATTGCCGAGGTTCTTCGCGAGATAAAACCCGAAAAGGTCGATATCCTAAGATGGAGCAATGTTCCGGCCGAACTAGTCGGCAATTCGATTGCACCAGCCTCCGCTTTAGAAGTGAAAATTGTGAATGCAGAAACCCACGAGGCGGTGGTTTACGTTTCTCCAACACAATTATCTCTAGCAATTGGAAAAGGCGGACAGAACGCGAGACTTGCCGCAAAACTGACAGGCTGGAAGATCGACATAAAGCCCATAATGTAACTCAGTCTGGAACGGACGGTGACTGATTATGAAGAAAGACCAACTAAGGGCCGAACTTAAGAGAAGAAACCAGAGAATGACAGCTCAAAGAGAGTACGTGCTAAGATTCTTCTTTGAAGCTGAGACAGATCACTTAAGCGCCGACGAAGTCTACCACAAGATTCAGAGCAAGAAATTCGGGATAAGCAAAGCAACCGTTTATAGAACCATTGAGTTGCTCGTAGAGATAGGCCTTCTAAGGAAGATTATTTTCGAAGATGGAATTGTAAGGTACGAACCGGTGAAAAGGGGAGAGCATCATCATCATCACATAATTTGCAGCAACTGCGGTTCCGTTGTCGAGTTTCACCTTGACAATCTCGAAGAACTTGAAGAGCTTGTGAAGTCAAGAACAGGATATAGTATAGACGATCATCAGCTTAAATTCTACGGTTTGTGTCCAGAATGCCTGAGCAAAGTGAAGAATAAGAAAAGTGACAGCAACGATAATAGATAGGCAGTAAGAGGTTCAAAGCGTATCGTCGGGATGACTCCCCCAATTACACTAGTGACTTCACCAAGTAGCGAGGACATGGCTCTGAGGCTACCAGCAATAAAACTGCCTACTATTTGCAGCCCAACAAGATCTGCTATCAAGATGAAAATCATTCCAAGATACGAAGGCACAACGAAGACTGGAACCATTACTACGGTTAACGGTACTCCTGCTAGAGACAACGTGCCAAATGTACTTAGAGAAAGCGGGATGATAGCCGTCTGAGCGATCGCTCCAACAAGCAATGTCTGACTTAGCAGATTCTTATTCTCGATTGCAGGCAAGAAGATTAGAAGCGCAGCTGTTGCAAAGAAACTCAGCTGGAATGAAATTGACGCAACAATAGATGGTTGTGCCATAACAATAATAATTCCGGAAAATCCCAGAATATTAAGCGGGTGCTGTCGGTAATCAATGATCTTCAGTAGTGAATAACACAGTAACATTAAAAATGTTCTGGTAGCAGATATCGCTGGACCAGTAGATAAGGTATAGAAGAAGAGCACGACAATAGAAAGTATCAGCTTCGTTTTCCTACCTAACATGAGAAAAGAGATAGCGGAATGGACCAGCAAATACATAAGACCGATGTGCAAACCAGAAACCGCAAACAAATGCGCAACTCCAAGATCAGAAATCCTCTCCCTGGTCTCAAAATCAATGTGGCTTCTATCGCCGGTGAAGACGGCTGCAGCAATCGTGTCATTTAGTTTGTACCTCGAAAGTAACTCAGTAACATACTTTCCAGGATAAGAGAAGACCTCTAGCCTCTCGACACAGGCCTCAATATTTGATTCGATCTTGAAAAGAGGAAATGATTCTTGCCTTATAAGAGTTCCCGCTGTCCAGATTATCTGGCCCGCAAAAGCTGCGGCTTTTCTGTCGGAAAGCCTTATGTTTACAGCGACGGGAAGATTCATCCACTTTCCCTCAACAAGCACTCTTCCCATGCTTGCCTCAACGTTTCCCGTTCCGCCTCTGGATATGTATCCCACATATTCTACCTTTCCAGGATCAAGTGTCTTCAACGTTAAAGACTGACCGAGGCAACCGACCACAAAGAATATGAGCCATATGAAAGGGCTGACCCATCTGGAAGAAAGAAGAATAACGGCTGTCGATACAAAGATAAGTGGTATCCATGCACCTGCCGTCCAGGCAAGTGCAAATACCAACAGCTCCCCAAGCATTGTTGCAAGGAGATAGTATAGAAACGGGAAAGAGGTTTTCCTTTTCAGAAGTCCACCTAGCATAAATAGATTGTACATCCCTTGCAACGCTTTGTGAACAGCGTGTTCGATGATTCACATGTGATAGAATATTATCGTTGAATGTTCCTGGAGGTTTTGAGGTGAGACAGTTTTCTTTTGGCGGGCTGACGCTGGTGGGTTACTATGGATATAATAACCTTGGCGACGATCTACTATTGCTTTCATCACTATCCCTAATTGATGAGATAGGGTTTGAAGGGCCAATATACTTGCCCGCATCTTCTCAAATAGAGCAAATAACTCATAGATTCCCTTCGAAACTCGATATCAGATTGGTTAGTCGCTTTAGTATTGGTGAGATCACAAACTCAATTAGGCACTCAATTGTCACCATCTTCGGAGGGGGAAATCTCCTACAGGACCAGACTAGTTGGAGGAGCTTCCTTTACTATTATGAGATTGCCAGGCATACCCTTAACAGGGGGAAACCTCTGCTTCTTCTCTCTCAAGGTTTTGGACCGTTGAACAGACAGATCAACAGAAAAGCTCTAAATAAGCTGCTGAATAATCCTCTTACCTTTGGTGTAATGAGAGACTTAGTCAGCTACAAATATTTCGCTTCTTTCTCGAAGAGAGTTATCTCAGGTACTGACTACGGCCCCTACTATTTGCAGAAAATGGGAATAATTCCGGAAAAACGAACAACCGAAAGTGGTCTTGCGGTAATTGTATTGAAAAATGGAACGAGTGTTGATGACGTCCTCAATTCGCTGAGGCTGAACAATCTGACTGAAGTATGCGCTGTGGGTTTTCACAATCATCATGACGAAGAAAAGAGAAGTGAGCTCGAATCTAAGGCCAGATCAAATGGATTCAAAGTTAGAAAGCCTCCCGAAGACCTCGAAGGGATGATAAGAATCTTCAACAATGCAGAACTGATAATTACTGAGCGTCTTCACGGAGCAATTCTCGCTATCTCATTAGGAGTTCCATTTGTGTGGAAGAAGAACACAAAACTCGATAGATTTGTGAGATCTCTTAACAAGGATTGCGAACTCTCATTTGAAGGAAGCTGCGAGAGCTTGAGTCTAGCCATCAACAGTTCTCTGAAAGAGCCTGTTAATCTCAAAGACGAATACTGGTCTCAACTTGAGAAAACGGCAACCGAATCAAAAGAAGTATTGATTAAGTTGATCTATAGAAGGTGATTGAATGTGGAAATATTTCCTGCCAACTAGAGTCTTCTCGGGGACTAAAACAATAAGTCATAATAATGAGCTGTTCAGAGAGATAGGAACTAATGCTTTCATAGTCACTGGAAGGTCTTCAGCAATAAAGAGCGGGGCACTTGACGATGTGCAGGAAGTGCTTGACGCGTTGGATATTCCAAGCACATTATTTGATGAAGTGGAAGAGAATCCCTCCTTCTCAACAATTGAGAAGGGCGGAAAAATGCTCTCAAATAGCGCGTGCGATTTCGTGTTAGCTATCGGTGGTGGAAGTCCGCTAGATGCTGCCAAGGCTATCTCGGTAGTTGGGAAGAATGGCAACTGCAGCTGCAGAGATCTATTCAAAGGAAAGGATCTTCCCGCATTTCCAATTGTCACAGTCCCCACCACGTCTGGGACCGGAAGTGAAGTTACACAGTACTCGATTTTAACCGATCCGGAAGGTTCGAAAAAGGGCTTTGGCATGCCTTCAACATTTCCTAGAATCTCTTTCTTGGATGCGAGATACACCGTAACAATGCCCGTGGATGTGACAATTTCAACTGCACTCGATGCCTTATCTCATTCTATAGAAGGCGAAGCAGTCAACAAGGGACAGAACCCCCTGGTGAAGATGCTTTCGAAGGAAGCAACGAAGATTATAAAGCGATCACTCCGTGAAGTCTTGAAGAATGAAAATGATGTCTCTTCCCGAGAGCGGATACAGTTCGCCGCGACACTTGCCGGGATTGTTATTGCCCACACGGGAACGACCGCAGTTCATGCCGCAGGTTATCCTCTCTCATCCTTCAAAGGCATAAAGCATGGAATGGCAAATGCACTCATGTTGATTGGGATACTCGAAAGAATAGCCAGAACCGACCCGAATAGAATAAGCGGTGCAATAGAACCTTTCACTGATCTAGATGAGCTTAACGCCTTCTTACAGGAGTTTGGTGTAGGAAGAGTCTCATTACAGCTCTCCGAAGAAGAGATAGAGAAATGGTCCGATCAGACCTCTAAAGCATCTCATCTGAAAAAGACGCCGGGTGACTTCGACAAGCAATTCTTCGTTAATCTTTACAAGAGGATAATAAGCGATTGAGCCCCAGAGTGTTCCTCAAGAAAGAAATCAAGAGGAGGGTAGCTTTTGGCCATCCGTGGGTCTACGACAACGAAATCGAAAAACACGACCCGCTCGATGATGGTTGCATAGTGGACGTGTTTACGTATTCTGGGCAATTCTTGGGAAAGGGTTACTACAATTCCGGTTCCACGATAAGAGTAAGATTAATTACAAGAAGGAACTGCAAACTCGATACAGACTTCTTTTCAGGAAAAATCCGAAGAGCAATACAAGTGAAGTCTCTACTTCTAGAAGATAGTGACGCCTTGAGAATCGTATTCGGCGAGGCGGATGGTCTACCAGGATTGATAGTTGATAGATTCTCCGATTGGCTCGTAGTTCAATTCAATACTCTTGGCATCCAGCTAATGAAGAAGGAAATCATCGAAGCCTTGATCCTCGTTTTGAAACCAAAGGGGATTTTCGAAAAGAGCGAAGGAACCTCCCTTGCAAAGGAGGGCCTGGAAGCTAAAGAAGGATGGTTGTACGGCAACGGGCCGGAGCTTCTGCCATTCAGCTTAAACGGGATCAGTTTTCTTGCAGACACAAAAGGGCAGAAGACCGGTTTTTTTCTCGATCAGAGAGAAAACGCAAAGCGCTTATCAGAGTACGCCGCCGGTCGAAGAGTACTCGACGTTTTTTCTTACACAGGTAATTTCTCCTTTCATTGCATAAACAAAGGAGCACGAAGTGCGATACTGGTCGATTCATCTGAGCGTGCGCTCTCCGTCGCAAAGGAAGTAGCAGAGATAAACAGGTTCTCTGATAAGTGTGAGTTCATCAAGACAAATGCTTTTGATTACTTGAGAGAGAACAGTCTTTCAGGCTTTGGTCTTGCAGTAATAGACCCTCCGGCAATGGCGAAATCTCCATCTTCCAAGAAGAACGCTCTCAGGGGCTACAAAGAACTGAACCTGAGAGTAATCAAGAGTTTAAACGACGGGGCATTGATTGCTTCTTCTTCTTGCACACAGATCGTTTCGGAAGAAGATTGGATGAGAACGATCAATGATGCTTTTCACGATTGTAAGAAATTGGGTCTAGTAGCTTTCAGGGGTGGACAATCATTGGATCATCCAGAGGTTACTTCGATATTCGAGACCAAGTATCTTAAGTTCTGTCTATTTCACATCTTTGAATTGATAAATTACTGAAAATCGGGCTAGTTACTGCTGAAGTATTAATGTAATGCTATAATTCAGAAAAGTCTAACGGCTGGAGGTAGATAGAAATGGCCAAAGTATACGTTGTGACTTCCGGAAAAGGGGGAGTCGGCAAGACAACAATCACGGCCAATATTGGTTGTGCTCTTGCCAATTCAGGGGCGAAGGTTTGCCTTATTGACGCAGACATAGGTCTCAAGAATCTGGACATCACATTGGGTCTTGAGAATAGAGTTGTGCATACAATTCTAGATGTTGCAAATGGTAAGGTAACTGCTTCTGAAGCGCTAGTGAGGCATAAGCAAATCAAGGGACTTTATCTACTCGCGGCCTCACAAATTGCAACGAAAGAAATGCTTTCCCCCGAAGATATGAAGAAAATGATTAGTGAGCTGTATCCGAAGTTTGACTATGTCATTGTGGACTCACCTGCAGGAATAGAGAGAGGATTCAGGAACGCCATAGCTGCAGCTGAAAAAGCTTTGATTGTTACTACTCCCGAACTTCCAGCCATTACTGACGCTGATCGGGTCATCGGACTTCTGGAGAACTCCGGGATGCAGGAAGCGAATATCAGACTCGTGATAAACCGTTTCAAAGTTCAGATGGTCAAACGTGGTGATATGCTTACAAGAGAGGATATTCAAAGTAACCTCGCAATCGACCTGATCGGGATTATTCCAGATAGTGACGAGGTAATCATAGCAACAAACAAGGGTGTACCGGTTATCCTGAACGGAAATGGAGAAGGAATCGGAAAGGTCTTCGAGAACATTGCTTTGAGGATGAAGGGAGAACCGATCCCCGTTGAACGGGATATCCTTGAGCAAGGATCGAAAGGATTCCTTGAATTCCTTAAGCGCATCTTCAGAAGAGACTAAGAGGGAGTTGAAGTGTATGTTCTTTGGACTTTTCAGGAAGAAGAAGAAAACCGAAGGAAGCAGAAAAGAAGCAAAGGATAGACTTGATTCCATAACTGGTGGCAGGAGGTATTCAGTACCGGTGAGAGAAGTGATCCCTCAAGATATCCTCCAGAATAGCGGTAAGGATATGGTACACCAGATAAAGACTTACGTTGCCGATAAGTATAAGGTTAAGGAAGAAAACGTCAAAGTTCAGCTTGAAGAGCACAACGGATACGTGGTAATTATTACAAACGTGGTCTTCCATTGATTTTTATGAGATATGCTGTAAAAACAAGCCTTAGAAATCAGCTGATAGACATCACCGATTTCATAGTTGAGTCAGTTAGAGAGTCGAGGGTCTCACACGGTATTGTTAATGTCTTTGTTCCGCATACCACGGCAGGAGTAACAATCAACGAGAATTCCGATCCAGATGTTGTTCAGGACATCTTAGAATGGATGGGAAAAAGCATTCCAAAAAGTGATAGATTCAGACACCGCGAAGGGAATTCTGATGCACATATTAAGGCTTCCTTGGTTGGTTCTTCAGTTACAATACCTTTCAGAGACAATTCACTCGCGCTGGGAATATGGCAGTGCGTTTATTTCTGCGAATTTGACGGTCCTAGGAGCCGTGAGGTAATCGTTACGGTAGTGGAGTAGCAATTTCTCTCATGAGTCTTCGTCATAAACAGTAATTGGGACTCTGAGAGCAGACTGTGGGGAGGGGACACAATGCGCAAAGGAAGATTCTTGTTTCTTGCTGTTCTAGTTTTCGGATCTTCGCTCTTCGCAATCAAGGGCTTCACCTGGGACATGGGCATACCTAAGTTCTATTTTGCATCGGTCTCAATAGCGATCTTCATAGTCTCTTTCTCATTGAAAGCTGTGAGGAATCCCTGCAGTGTCAGAGTAACGCTTCCGCAGCTGCTTTCATTGTTGTTTGGATTCCATGCGTGTCTGACTACCTTCCAACTTCTGAACACGCTGCCAAACGTCTTTCTTACTTCACTCGGTTTTGCAATGAATCTGCTTCTCTTTCTCCTCTTTTCATTGCTCATCTCGGCAGAGAAACAGGAAACTCTACTGACTATTCTCCAACTTTTCCTGTTTGCGGGGCTTATCATAGCCTTTGATGCCGTATTTTCATTCTACACGGGATATGGCTTGCTCTGGGGGACTGAGAACAATCCGTTCACAAGAGGAAATCTCTCATCCGTTATAGGAAACGTGAACTTCACGACCGACCTAATGGCAATGCTGCTATTTCCAGCTGCTTTTCTAACCGTTTCCAAGAAGAAGATCTGGAAGCACGAGAAGATTCGGCACTACTTCTACCTTTCACTCTACTCACTTTTCTTGATAGTAATAGTGATAGGCCAAACAAGAGCAGTCTATTATTCAGTAATAATATCGATAGTCTTTCTAGTAGTCTTCTTGATTTTCTCAATTCTGAGGTTCAAACTCAGATCCTTCATTTCTGTATTTAGCAGGCTATTTGTCATTCTTCTTATTATCTCCACGATAGTCATTATGATCGTCTACTCTGGAGACAACCCTTTGACAAGCGGCCGTTTCAGTTTCTCGGAGAGGTTAACGTATACCACTGACGACTACGTTTCCGTCGACGTCAGAATTCTTCAGTGGAAAGCAGCTATCAAACAGTGGGAGAGTTCAGCCTTTCTGGGTACAGGCTTCGGATCATACAAGTATCTTTCTACGGAGAATATGGGAAAGGTACTGACTGAAGAGCCAGAGTACATGTATGTTGCAGGTCTGAACAGCATCCGAACCCACAACGAGTATCTTCAGCAGATGAGTGAAACAGGAATAATCGGAATCGTCCTAATTATGACCTTCATAGTTGCAATGCTTTTCTACACTGTCGGGGTGGTGAAGAGATCCTCCTCTGTCGAGAAGGTCACAAAGTATCTCTTTCTCGAAGCCGGGTTACTGATAATATTCGTTCATTCAGTACTTTCCTTTCCTGGTCATCTGATGCCAAACGCATTACTAGCTGTCTTCCTTTTTGGATTCATCATGAGCCCTGAGTTTTCCGAAGCGAAGGGAGTCACTGTTCCTATGTCAAAGGTACTTCCGCTACTGCTGGTTGTATTCGCGCTGAGTACGTCAGTTCTGATGAGTAGAACGTTTTTCGCGGAAGGCCTTTTCACAAAAGGCTACATTGACTACAGAAGAATTGAAAGCATTAACCCGCAGATTCCAGAGTTAGTAAACTCGATCGGAAGTATCAAGAGGGAAATCGAGAATCTTGAGGACTATGAGGGAAGGTACTCCTATCTTCAACATGATGACTATATTCCCGATAGATTGATTGAATTGCAGAGGACTTATCCTGAGGCACCCTCAGAGTTGCTTCAACATATGGCTTCTGAAGAACGAGAAAATGCCTTTGCGTCAACGTTATCCGCGCTGAATTCTAAGCTACGATCTGCTTCTTCAGCGCTTCTAAGGGCGAGGCAGGACTCGTCAAACAGTTTCTACTCCGCGATGCGTAATCTGTCGACATCTAGAGAGATTTCCAGAGGCCAATATTTGTCAGAGGCTTACATAGGATACATGTATTTGACTGCTCAGAGAAAGGAAGATTTCCGTCTAAAGCTCAATATGTCGGGCAATGCATTAGCCGATGCCTTCACAGAGATATTCGCCAGAGAAGATATCTTCTCGACCTGGCTTAACGAAGACACATCGCCGGGAGGTATGCTCAGCGAGTTGGAAATCGATCACTCATACCTTAGAGAGTTACCCGGTTTGTTGCGAGCAGACCTTACGGCTACCGATGTTTCTGCTCTGCTAGAGGTCTTGGATATCAATCTGCTTATCGACTATCAAGTGACTCTGGATGCGATAGATGCTCTTCTGAGGTCCACAAAGATATCTCCCGATCTTCAGGTAGTGAAAAATGTGGCAAGCTTGCTTTTCCGCGCGATGGCTGCTGCCGAGAGAGTCTCAGAAGAACTGGAGAAACTCGAAGGTTTTGTTGCAGACAGCGGCTCTCTAACCTCTCTAGTAGATTCGATCAGAAAGCTTCCGAAATCTAAGAGAGGGCATCTCGAGACACTCTACGAAACCGCCATCGAATACAACCCTGGTGGATGGTTGAAGGGAAGCAACAACGTCTACGGCGAGTATTCAAGAAACGTACTTCTTCTCTACGGTCTCGATGGACTGGATAAGGTTCAAGAGATAGCAGAGAGAGAGGTCTTTGCCTGGAATACGATGAAAGCAACGAATCGAGTCGTCCCATTAGGCAGCATTGGCCAGCTAACTCCTCTAAAGGATTACGTTTCAAGAGAATGGTTCGACAATCTTTACGAAGAAGTATATTTCTGGAGCGAGGAAACTTCATCACTAATTATGAGAGAGATGGAAGAAGAACAGTTCTCAGGAATAGCACTTGAGAAGGCCGAATCAGCCCTAAACGAAATCGAGAAGTTCCTTCAGCTTTATTCACTTTGGTAACCCGTTAAACGTCACCTGGGTGTTACACAGGTAATACTTCGGGTATTGCTGACGTTATTGATCGGACTTATGATAGTGTTGAAGAAGATGGAGGTATATAAATGCTGGAAGTTAAAGAGGTCAAGTTAATCCGAGATGAACGAAACATTCTGAACAGTCTCACTGCTTCCTTTGAAAAAGGACGTGTTTACGCGATTCTTGGAAACAACGGTGTAGGAAAATCAACTCTATCATATGTGCTGATGGGGCTAGAATCTCACAACGACTACGAAGGAAAGATACTTCTAGATGGCGAAGAAATCGACACTCTATCAGTATCTGACAGGGCAAAGAAGGGAATTTCTCTGAGTTGGCAGGAACCGGCCAGGTTCAAAGGACTTACTGTGAAAGAGTATCTGACGCTCGGCGGAAAACTAAGACTCTCGAGAGAAGAACTCGATGAGACCCTGTCAATTGTGGGACTCAACAAGGAATATCTAGATAGACTTGTCGATGAGTCACTCAGTGGAGGGGAAAGAAAGAGAGTGGAACTCGCCTCGATAATGCTGGTAAATCCTAGAGTAACGATCCTTGACGAACCAGACTCAGGCATTGACATTATGTCCATGGAGATGATTGAACGAGTTCTTGAAAGACTGCGGGATAAGGGTTCGGTAGTAATAATCATCACTCATCGTGAAGAGATTGCGCGAATGGCAGATGAAGCATATCTTCTCTGTGGGGGAAGAATAATTGCCTCGGGCGAGCCAGAAGAGATTGTCAGCTTCTACAGGAAACTCTGTGACACTTGTCAGCACATAAATGAACCGATTAGAGAAGGCGGTCTTGCAAATGATTGAATCAAGTTATGAGAGGGAATTCACTGCTATCGCAAAAGAGTACGAAAAATCAGGCGGTAACGTCTCTGATTTTCTGCGCAAAGACATCGTCTCTATTATAGTGAGCGGGAACAAAGTGATCGGAAGGAATACGGTCGAAGGTGTTCATGTTAGAGCAAAAGAATTGGATAACGGAGTGGAAATCTGGCTCGATATTGAAGATGACGTTGTTATCGAAAACCCTATTCACCTATGCACAGGTTATCTGAAACCTGAAGGAACACAGGAAGTGCTTATTCACAACCGTCTTGGAAGTCGAGCCCGGGCGAAATTCATATCACACTGCGTATTCCCGAGCGGAGTGAATTTCACGCACTCGATGGTTGCCGACACCGATGTTGGAGAAAACGCTGAGATGTTCTACGAAGACACTCACATGCACAGCAAGGACGGCGGAGTAACGGTTAGGGCAACCTACAATACAGTCGTTAGAAAAGGTGGCAGATTCCAGAATATGTTCTATCTTACCAAGACTAGAGTAGGAAAGCTCTTTGTAAAGATGTACGTCAATCTTGAGAAGAATTCTACAGCGCATATCGAATCAAAAGTATATGAGCGTGAAGACGATTATCTCGAAATTGATGAAGAGCTCCATCTGAATGGCGAAGGCTCATCCGGAATTGCAAAAACTACTGTTTTTGCTACAGACAGAAGTAAGGCGAAAATCATCAACAAAGCCTATGGAAACGCACCATATTCGAGAGGCCATATTGAGTGCAACGAAATCATTAAGGGCGATTCTGTAGAAGTAGGTACTATGCCTGAGTTGTATGTAAAAAACGAGAAGGCCGAACTGACACACGAAGCCTCTATTGGCAGAGTAAATGTCAAGCAGATGGAAACCTTGATGTCAAAAGGGTTGAGCGAGGAAGAAGCCACTGATATGATTGTCAAAGGTTTGCTCAGATAGAAGTGGAGGGAGTTACTTGAAATACAGCGAGATGTACATTGTGAAGAAACTAGTCGATCTAGCCAACATACCAAGTCCATCCGGATTCACCAACACCGTTATTGGCTATCTTGAGTCTGAACTGCAGGAATTGGGGTTCAGTCCGCGAAGAACAAGAAAGGGAGCTCTGGTGGCAGAGCTCGGCGGCAAAGGAAGACCTCTGGTGTTGGCTGCACACGTTGACACGCTTGGGGCTATGGTTAAATCCCTGAAGCCGAATGGCCGGTTAGAGATAACCAACGTTGGCGGATTCACAATGAATAGCATTGAAAACGAGAACTGCGTAATTCACACGAAAACCGGAAAATCCTTCACGGGAACAATCCAGTCCATATCACCTTCCGTTCATGTCTTTGAAAACGCAAGGACTCTTGAACGCAAGATATCAAATATGGAAATCCGGGTAGACGAATTGGTAAGAAGCGAAGAAGATCTTAAAAACCTTGGTATTGAAGCAGGGGATTTCGTTTCATTTGATCCTAGAGTGATGGTTACCGATAGTGGTTTTGTGAAGTCAAGACATCTTGATGACAAAGCAAGCGCAGCAATCCTTCTAGAGTTAGCAAAGAAAGTCTCTTCTGGCGAAGCGATCTGCGGAAGAAAAACTTACTTGTTTTTCTCGAACTATGAAGAAGTAGGACATGGCGCATCGGCTGCGATGCCAGATGATTGCGAAGAGATAATCTCTGTTGATATGGGAGCGATAGGCGATACTCTGAAGACCGATGAATTTGTGGTTTCGATATGTGCTAAGGATTCGGGTGGACCTTACGATCACTCAATCGTTAAGGGATTGATCGAAACTGCAAAGAAAGTGAAAGCCGAATACTCAGTAGACATCTATCCCTTTTATGGATCTGATGTGGAAGCATCTCTGAGAGCCGGATACGATGTCAGGTTTGGACTAGTCGGTCCCGGAGTTGAAGCCTCTCACGGATACGAAAGGACTCATTACAGAGCGCTCGAAAATACTTTGAAGCTTCTTAAGGGATATATTGAAAACTGAGGCGCAAAAGCGCCTCAGCATTACTAGTTCTCCGCAACCATAGTTCTAGAAAACTATCTTGCCCTTCTTGTTACCTATCTCCTGACCAAGCTGGTTAACAAAACCGGCAGGAGCAACATCGATTACTTTGCTCTTCTCAGCTTCCATAGCTTCCTGAAGCTTCTTTCTGTAGGCATCCATTTTCTCTCTGAGTTCAGATACGTCCCCTTCAAGCCACCCATAGATACTTTCTGTAAGCTTCTCAGAAATCGCCTCTATTTCGTCGTTTTCTTCCATCATTCCTGCTTCTTTTGTTACCTCCAGCTCTTCACTTACTGCCCTCTCAACATCATCTTTCGTTAGCTGAGGAACGGCCGACTTTACCAAACGCATAGCGATGTTTGTTCTGAGTCTCAGATCATCTATGGTTGCCTCAAGATTATCTACTCTGGACATTATCGCACCCAAGAATTGATCAAGTGAAATCTGCATTTATTATTCAGCTCCTTTCAATGGTTTCTTATAACGATTTTACTACTTATAAAGCCAACTATAGTTAAGCTCATGTTTTGCTTGTAATCTCAGCCTTTCTTGTCGAATCGATATCTGATTCTAATAAGCCATAGGGACAAAACAACAACAAGGAGGAAAGCAGTAAGGTCGCCAGAGGCAATTTGGAGAAGCCAGAAAGAAGGAAGATATCCGCTGGTAAACAGAGAAGATTTCAGAATTGACGGAAATACCCAACCTATTATAAGCGTGGTAGCTGCAATGAAGACTGCTACAGATTTCTCCTCTATTCTCCTCAGCTTTCTAAATGGAAGAAAGGAAAACGAAGCGAGTGAGATCACTAAGGCCATAGATGAAACAAAACCAAGAATTGAAAAGAGACTCCTGTTCCAGCAGATCAACAACGAAATCAAGAGTATCAGGACAGATGGCTTCTTTAGAACTCCCTTGGCACTATCAGTAAGCATATCTTTTGAACGTATGTTCTTTTCAAACTCCTGTCTGTAGACGACTATTCCCATAAGAATCGATAAAGGCATCAATCCGGCTGAAAGTGAGGCTTCCCAGAAGAAGAGCTGAGAGATTGCTATCGATCCAACAAGAATCTCGTGCAGAAATGTCAGAAAAACCCTCACTCTTCCTCCTCCAGACTCTCTATCAAGGCCTTCACACTGTTATCACCGGTAATGTCCAGGAAGAGATCCTCAAGACTTGACTCCACACTGCCGAAGCTTTCTTTCAGATCAGAAAGCGTGCCTTCTGCGATCATCCTACCTCTATCGATAATTCCAATTCTGTCGCACATCTTTTCCGCTACTTCGAGCACGTGAGTTGTCATGAATACAGTTGCTCCCCTATTTGCAATGTTTCTAAGCCATGCTTTCAGCTTCCCTGCGCTTGAGGCATCAAGGCCAACGGTTGGTTCATCGAGGAATATCACAGATGATTCTCTCATGAGAGCAATGGCAACCATGAGTTTCTGCTTCATCCCATGAGAGTAATCTCCTATGTACTTTCCAAGGTAATCGATCTTGAACGCGTCTGCCAGGTTTCTAAGCCTTGATATGGTCTCTTCGGGTTGAAGCTTGTATATGTCGATTATGAACTTCACAAATTCTATTCCCTTTAGATTTTCGTACATCTTGGGTTCATCCGGAACAACAGATATTATCTGTTTGATCTCCATGAGGTCTCTTTCAATATCGAGCCCCGCAATTCGTATACTTCCCGAGCTAGGAGCAATTACTCCGGTCAGCATCTTTATAGTAGTTGTCTTGCCCGCGCCGTTTGGTCCAAGAAAACCGTATATCTCTCCTGACAATACTCTCAGATTCAGATTATCAACGGCTGTTAGATCCCCGAAACGCCTTGTCAAATCAACTGCTTCTATCATCATTCTTCTTCAAACGCCTTGTCGTAAAAAGTTGCCGTTTTTGGATGGAACATCAGTTCTATGGTACCTACCGGACCATTTCTTTGCTTTCCGATTATCACTTTGGTAACCTGTGGAAAATTGCTTACATCGCTCTTATCTTTGTAATAATCATCACGATAAAGGAACATCACTGTGTCAGCATCTTGTTCAATAGCTCCAGACTCACGGAGATCACTAAGACGCGGCATCTTATCTTCTCTTTGCTCCACCGCTCTGGAAAGCTGCGAAAGTGCAACGACGGTGATGTTCAATTCCCTTGCCAGGAGTTTCATAGATCTCGAGATCTCCGAGATCTCCTGCTGACGGTTGTCGGATCTGCCTTTCGTATGCATCAGTTGGAGGTAATCGACAAATATGACCTGAACGTTGTGCTCCATCTTGATTCTCCTCGCCTTTGCTCTGAGCGTTCTGGGATCAAGGGATGGTTCATCGTCTATAATTATAGGAGCCGTCTGCAGGGTACTGGCACCATTTGTCAAACGTTTCCAATCTTCAGTGCCAATATCTCCTGCCCTGAGGCGAGATAGTTCAAAATTAGTGACATTACACAGAAGTCGCTGTGCAAGCTGTTCCTTCGACATCTCAAGACAGAAGACAGCTACTGGCAACTGAAATCTCAGAGACATATTGGTTGCCAGACTAAGAGCAAAAGCAGTCTTTCCCATCGATGGGCGTGCAGCAACAATAACTAAATCCGACGGTCTAAATCCTGTGGTAACTTCATCCAGTTTCCTGTAACCAGATGCGATACCCGTGATCCTACCGGTCACCGCATTCTCTTTCAGCCTTTCAAGATTCTGGAATAGCTCATGCATTATCTTACCAATATGCTGATACGTCTTCGAAATCTGCGCCTCTGTAATCTGGAATATCGCTTTCTCTGCACTGTCAAGGATCTCGTCTGTTTCTTCTCCCTCATATGCGTTTTCAACTATCGAGCTGGCCGCAGTTATCAGCGATCGCAGAAGAGCCTTCTCCTTTACAGTCTTGCCGTAATAAAAGAAGTTGGCAGAGGTTGGAACGACATCCGCGAGTTTGGCAAGCTCGATTTCGCCTCCCATTTCTTCGAGCACTCCGCCGGTTCTTAGTCTTTCAGTAACTGACACAATATCCACCGGACTCCCCTCATCAAACAACTTCTCCATTGCGGAGAAGATCAACTGGTTCTTTCGAGAGTAGAAATCCCTACTTGTGAGAAGCTCCATCACATCCGGGACCACATCTGGATCAATCAAGATGCTCCCTATAACAGCCTCTTCAGATTCAATACTATTCGGAGGAATTCTCGTCTTCAATTCATTCACCAACTCTTCCAATTATGAGAAGTTCTTTAGAATAAGCTCCTTTACCGCTGAAAAATCTCCTTCGAAAAGAAACTGCCCTCTATCCTTACCAGAACCACCTCTAACTTCCAGTTCTTCCTTGACTCTTGTAAGGACCTCCTGACAGTCAAAGCCTTTACCAAAAAGCAGGAATCTATCATTTGCCTTTCCAATAATAAGATACTCTTCCAGTGTGACGAATTTGGTAATTGCAGCTAGAACACTCTCCTCTTCTTCAAGAAAAGTAATCCTCGATCGCGATCTATCAATATCTTCCGCTATATAATGACCTAGTCTTTCAGAGAGGCTTCTTATTATCGAATTGCTTGCTTTGAGCTCGCCTATTAAGGATTCGATCCGATTCGGCAGATCGGAGTATTTGCAGGTGAGAAATAAAGCCGACTTGGTTGTGAGATTGTGTTTTGCGACATAGTCATCTAGGGCTCTATTTCCCGCGGCGAAGAAGACTCTGGTGAGAGAACCCTTGACTTTCTCGCGTTTCAGGACTTTCACGAGCCTAATTTGCCCCGTCCTCTCAACATGAAGACCCGAGCAGGCGCTTACATCTATCCCTTCAATCTCAATCACTCTGATGTCCTTGTCACTTTCGCTGATTCTCTGATCTATCTCTTTCCTCAATCCCAACTTCTGAAGCTGAGATCTTTTGACACTGAAGCTTTTTACTGGAAGATTCTCACCGATCAAATCGTTGCAGATTCTCTCAACGTGAGAAATCATATCATCTGTGAGAACACCAAGCGAAAGGTCGATTGTCGTGTGTTCTTCCCCCATCTGAAACCCAACGGTTTCGGCATCCAATTCTCGAAGAAACACTGCCGATAACAGGTGCTGCGCAGTGTGCTGCTGCGAGATGTCCCGTCTCCTCGTCTCATCGATCCTGATGTCCACCGATTCACCTCTGTCCTTATCTATTATTCCATCTACTTTGATAAGAATCTCATTATTCGACTCATTTACTGACAAGATATCCAGTCCGTCCACTTTTCCACGATCTCCAAGTTGTCCTGCTTCTCCGTCAGCATACACATTACCGTAACATATCTTGACGTAGGTAGTACCTTCTCCAAACCATATTTCCCTTACTGCTTCTAACATACATCGCCCCCGGCCACTTGATATTATGTGCAAATATATGTAATAATTATACAGTAAGCATTTACTTAACTCCGTGGGTGATAATTCGAGAAAAATGAATATGGGGTGATTTGGTTGCAGGAAAGGCCAATCCTTTCGATAAGGAATCTATCTACTCATTTCAGTATGGCAGAAGGAGTTGTTAAGGCCGTTCAAGATGTCTCTTTTGATCTTTATAGAGATGATGTCTTAGGAATAGTTGGAGAGACCGGTTCTGGAAAGAGCGTAACAGTCAAAACAATAGCCGGAATGGTTGATAACCCAGGCTTTATTGCTGGTGGCGAGATTCTCTTTTTAACCGACGAATTCAGTAAGAGCGGTGAAAAGGATTATATTGACTTGGCAAAGCTTCCGAAAGATAGTTTCTCCAGAGTCAGAGGAAAACACATAGGGATGATCTTTCAAGACCCTATGACCTCCCTTGACCCGATGTACACAGTTGGTAACCAGATGATAGAGACCATTGTTCATCACAAGAAAGTTACCGAAGAGGAAGCAAGAGAACGATCGATAAAGCTTCTCGAACAGGTGGGAATTCCTAAGCCTTCCGAACGAATCGATGATTATCCCTTTCAACTCTCCGGGGGACAGCGCCAGAGAGTAGTAATAGCGATAGCGCTGTCGTGCGATCCTGAAATCCTGGTTGCCGATGAGCCTTCAACTGCTCTAGACGTGACAGTTCAAGCTCAGATTTTAGAACTGATGAAGGATCTTCAGGAGCAGTTCAACAGCAGCATGATTTTCATTACCCATGATCTCGCAGTAATCGCTGAAATTGCCACGAGAATCAGCGTTATGTATGGAAGCTATCAAATGGAAATGGCGGACTCTCTCGAAATCTTTGACAGTCCGATGAATCCATACACATTTGCACTTCTTGAGTGCATTCCAAGACTTGATATAAAACAAGATAAACTCCTTCCTATTCCTGGCCAGCCGCCAGTTATGTTGAATCCACCCGTGCTATGCCCATTCCTTCCAAGGTGCTCAAGAGCAACAGACAAATGCTACAAAGAGATGCCACAGCTTGAGCAAATGAAGGATAATCATTTCGTCAGATGCTGGAACCCAATTACTAACAAAGTATTGCTGGTCAAGGAGGCTCAAGAATGAAGCTTCTTGAAGTTAGAAATCTGAAAAAATACTTTCCAGTCAAGCAAGGATTCCTCATCGAGAGAGTTGTAGGATTCGTCAAGGCAG
Source organism: Mesotoga sp. Brook.08.YT.4.2.5.2. (assembly GCF_003351125.1). Lineage (NCBI taxonomy): Bacteria > Thermotogati > Thermotogota > Thermotogae > Kosmotogales > Kosmotogaceae > Mesotoga > Mesotoga sp. Brook.08.YT.4.2.5.2. The sequence continues at coordinate 87,142 of NZ_JPGZ01000006.1, read as the reverse complement.
TTGATGATGTGTCTTTCTCGGTAGATAGAGGAAAGACAATCGGTATAGTTGGAGAATCGGGTTGTGGCAAGACTACAATCGGTAAGTCGATTATCCGCCTTCATGAAGTGACTGATGGAGAGATGCTCATTGATGAAGAAGACACCACTTTCTACTTCATGAAGAAGCGAAGGGCAAAACAGTATCTGAAAGAGAAGTATTTCGATACGGAGAAATTTAATAATGGTGACGGAGTTGGTTTTGAGCCTTTCGAAAAGAAGATGTACGAGATCTACAATAGTGTCAATAAGGACTCTTCCAAGGCAATCGATATTCTATTTGATAAGTCAGATCACAAGAAGAAGCTTCTCAGGCAAAAGGCACAGATAGTATTTCAGGACCCAATGTCTTCTCTGAATCCAAGGATGACAGTTGGGCAGATGTTAACTGAACCACTCCTTTTTCACAAACTTGCAAAAGACCTTGACGAAGCAGTTGAAATGGTGAAGGAACTGCTTGTAAAAGTCGGTCTTAAGCAATATCACGTGGACAGATATCCGCACCAGTTCAGCGGTGGTCAGAGGCAGAGAATAGCCGTTGCAAGGGCTATCAGTGTAAACCCCGATCTCATCGTTCTCGATGAGCCGACTTCTGCCTTGGATGTTTCGGTTCAAGCTCAGATAGTCAATCTCTTTGAGAAACTGCAGGAGCAGCTCAATGCAGGTTATGTATTTATCTCTCATAATCTTTCTCTGGTAAGGTTTATTTCTCAAGAAGTCTCTGTCATGTATCTTGGTAGGATCGTAGAGCAGGGCAATAGTGAGTCGATCTTCAGCAGCCCATTGCATCCTTACACAAAGGCGCTCTTGGCGGCTGCTCCAATACCCGATCCAAAGAAGAAACGTAACCGGAAAGACCTGGTTGGCGGACAGGTTCCCAGTCCAATAAACAGACCGTCTGGCTGTTTCTTCAATCCGAGATGCAAGTACAGAATGGATATTTGTACCAAGGAATATCCGCCCATGTTCAAGGCGGATGAAAACCATTATGTTGCGTGCCATCTTTATTCCACATCTCATGAACAAGGAGGGGAAAGTAAATGAAGAAACTCTTAGTGCTTCTCGTAGTACTCATTGCTGTTGGAATCCTTTTCGCAGCTCCCGAGTATCACGTAGAAGAGACATGGAACGGCAAGCCCGGAGGTACTTTCTATTACTGGGGCTTGGGAGATCCAAAGACATTTAACTATGACTGGGCACAGGAAACTAGTTCAACAGATCCTCTAGGATTCATACTGGCAACTCTTATTGAAGCCGATGAGGGTGGTATGCCGTCGCTTCCCGGTCTTGCAAAAGACTGGTGGTTCTCTGATGACGGATTGACTTTCTTCGTGCAGATAAGGGAGGGCATTCAGTGGTCCGATGGAGCACCATTCACACTTGACGATGTTTACTGGACATTCGTAAATGTTTCCTTTGTCCCGGAAAACACGGCAAACGGCAACGGGTCCTATCTGGATTCTAACGACCAGCTTCCAGTGGTCGAGATCGTCGATGACACAACGATCTCCTTCACCTGGACAGTTCCCCAGGTAACGGCCCTTAGGCAGATCGGCTTCCGCCCCATCATGCCAAAGCATGTGCTCGAGGAAGTTGTCGCCAACGGTACCTATCCGGAATTCTGGACGATCGCTGACTTTGACAAGCTAGTCGGAATGGGACCCTTTGTTATTACCGATTACATCGAAGGCGTCAGAATCGTTTTCGAGAGAAATCCATATTACTGGAAAGTCGATGGCAACGGTGTAAGATTGCCATACTTCGATAAGCTGAATTACGAGCTTCTCGCCGACCAGAATACCTCTCTGCTCAGATTTGAAGCAGGACAGATCGATCTCTACGGACCGACTGCCGAGCAGTTCCCGAGGCTAGCAGAAATGGCCGCAGATAAGGGCTGGATAACCGGTGTCGGTGGTCCCGCTCTCGGCTCGCAGTTTATTACCTTCAACTTCAACAACCCAGATCCCGTTAAGCGAGAATGGTTCAGAAACGATGGGTTCAGAAGAGCTTTCGTCTACGCGATGGATAGAGACGCTATAATTGAATCTCTATACAATGGGCTTGGCTCTCCTCTATACGGTCCGGTCTCTCCATCAAGCGGTTTCTACTACCCTGAAATCGAGAAATTCGATTACAAGTACTCAATAACAAGAGCCAGACTTCAGCTCAGGAGAGGCGGCTTCGACTGGCTTCCAGATGGAACCTGTGTTGATGCAAATGGAAACCCGATTGAGTTTGAGCTCACTACAAATGCTGGAAACGTAGTCAGAGAGGCAATAAGCAACATCATCGTCGATGGTGCTGCAAAACTTGGAATTAAGGTCAATTTCAGACCTATTGACTTCAATACCGTTGTTTCAAGACTGACAGATGCGACCTACGACGCTGTCGTCATTGGACTCACCGGTAGTGTTGACCCCGGAACAGGCTGGAACGTTTACAGGCTTGACGGCGGACTGCACTTCTGGAACTATCCTCCGGACTACAATCCTGACGATCACATAACTGAGGACATGTACATTCTCCCCGACTGGGAGAAGAGAGTCGATGAAATCTACAGACTCCAGACGTCAGCGGTTGATCCACAAGACAGATATGACCTATTTGCTGAATTCCAGATGCTCTTTGCTGAGTATCAGCCACTTGTGTTCACAATTGCACAGAACTTCCTTTATGTCTACAAGAACAATATTAAGATGCCGGTAGAAAAACTAACACCTGCAACAGGCCTGCTATTCCAGTTAGAAGGCTGGTGGAAAGAGTAATATCTTGATTCTCGTTGCGGGAGGGTTTCCCTCCCGCTTTTCGTATCATCGAGAGACTTAGTGTGAGTTTTGAGGAGGGAATAAGGTGCTGAAATATATAGTTAGAAGGCTGATTCTAGCAATTCCGGTTCTGCTCGGAGTCTCTATACTGGCCTTCATGATTATATCCGCTGCCCCCGGTGATTTCTTGGATGCATACAGGTTAAACCCTTCTATTTCGAGAGATCAGATAAAGGTTCTTGAGAATCAATTTGGCCTTGATCAGAATGTATTCGTGCAGTATTTCAAGTGGTTGGGCAACGTTCTTACAGGGAACTTCGGTTATTCATTTAGTTACAGGATTCCTGTCTTCGAACTGGTTTTCAGGAGACTGGGAGCAACTCTTCTGCTTAGCATCACCACACTGATTTTTACCTGGGGAATCGGCATTCCTCTTGGCATATATTCAGCCCTTCATCAATACTCGCTCAGTGATCAAACTTTTGCCTTCCTTGCATTCATTGGTATTTCTATTCCAAACTTCTTCTTTGCTTTGCTATGGCTCTTTATGGCGGCGAAGACAGGGTGGTTCCCAATAGGAGGATTGATCTCGCAAAACTTCAACGAACTGAGTATTATCGGCAAGATCGGTGATTATCTCTGGCACGTGGTCGGGCCAATGGTCACCTTGGGTACTGCTGGACTTGCCGGTCTGATGAGGCAAATGAGAGGCCAGTTGCTCGACCAGCTGAGGCAAGACTATGTTCTTTTTGCTAGGGCAAAGGGAATGCCTGAGAAGAACGTTATCTACAAGCACGCAGTTCGAAATGCTATCAATCCTATAGTCACAATGTTTGGATATGCACTTTCTGGTTTGCTCGGCGGCGCAGTTCTTACAGAGACGGTTTTCGGCTGGCCAGGAATGGGAAGACTAGTCATTGAAGCCCTGAATGCTCAGGATTTGTTCCTTGTCATGGCCACGTTGCTCCTTTCCGCTGTCCTTCTGGTAGTCGGCAATCTGCTGGCCGATCTTCTGCTTGCATGGGTCGATCCCAGAATTCGTTATAGACTGAGCTGAGGGGTGTAAAATGAAGAAGAAAAAAACCAATGATAACAATACATTGAAAAGTGCTGAAGTCAGTAAAGAAGATCTCTTTGAAGTAAAGTACATGAGTAGATGGCAGCTTGTGTGGAGAGCTTTGAGAAAGCACAAGTTGGGGATGATTTCTTTATGGATCCTGATAATCATGTACATCATAGCATTGCTGGCCGACTTCTTGTCCCCTACCAACCCTTATGAACAGACACAGGGACTTTCTTTTGCGCCACCTTCAAGAGTTCATTGGACCGACGAGAGCGGTAAGCTTACTGCTCCTTACATTTACGCCTGGGTAATGGAAAGAGACCCCGAAACGTACAGAACAACATTTGTTGAAGGTGTTTCTATAGGTTCGATCACTGCGTTGGATAGGTCAACTGGCACAGAAATCACTTTCACAAAGGGTGAAGACGGGGTAATAGATATATTTCTTACCATAAAAACGGTTAGATATGCTCTTGACGCAGAAGGCAATAGGGCTAATCTGGGACAACCCGACTACTCGGTTATCCAGAACATCAAGCTGAGCGAACTGGAGCTCTTCGAAAAGATGATGGTCAGTGAGACTTCTAATAGAACCACCATAGATTCCCTTAGCCCAAGCAGGTTCAGAGAACTTCAAAGGATTGGGCCGCCAGTAAAAGTCGTAACTGAGCGATCTCTTCACAGAGTGTTTGCTCAAAAGGAAGCAGAAATCAAGGACATTGTTCTCGAGGCTATAAGTATTTACAATGAAGTTATCGACATTGATGGAGAAGACGTTGAGCTAGCAAAGGAGTTTCTAGCCGAGCTCGAAATCTCACCTAATCTTCTTGGAGTAGTCGTCGAACCCGAAGTTACAGAGTACGAAACTGTTAAGTACCCGATCAAGTTCTTCGCCAAGTCCTGGGATTACAAGCTCTTATGGTTATTTCCAACTAACATTCACTTATTCGGAACAGACCAGCCATCGAAACTCTTGTTGTTTGGGGCAGACAGATACGGAAGGGACGTATTCTCCAGGATTCTTGCTGGGTCTAGAATCTCTATGAGTATTGGACTTCTTGCCATACTTATCACTTTCTCTCTTGGACTTTCGATTGGAGGTGCCGCCGGATACTTTGGTGGTATTACCGATGAAATTCTCATGAGGGTCACCGAGGTTCTGATGTCGATACCCAGTTTCTATCTCTTGATCTCGCTGCGTGCGATTCTGCCTACAAGTATACCTTCGCATATGACTTATCTCTTGATAGTTGTAATTCTGAGTTTTATTGGTTGGCCCGGGATGTCAAGGGTAATCCGAGGCATGGTTCTGGGACTGAAAGAGACAGAGTTCGTTCAAGCAGCAGTTGCTATGGGTTATCCATCATCACGAGTTATTTTACGGCACATAATCCCGAACACGGCAACGTACATTATCGTTGCAGCAACTCTGTCGATACCCGGATATATTCTTGGAGAAGCAGGCTTAAGTTTCCTTGGGCTGGGAATAACTGAACCTTCGGCAAGCTGGGGATTGATGTTGTCGCAGGCACAAAGTATAAAGGCAATGACAGAAGCTCCCTGGTTACTAATACCGGGGATATTCATATTCATTGTTGTTATGGGCTTCAACCTCCTCGGAGATGCGCTGAGAGATGCTCTCGATCCCAGATCTCTAGGGTACTAGACCTTTAAGAAGCTAATAGACTGGATTTTAAGCGGGTCGAATGACCCGCTTTCTTTAAGCGATATTTTATCCCCTACGGACTCGTTTTCAGAAGAAAATACATTCTCATCAGAAGCAACGGTTTGTGTAACCAGGTCTTTCAGGTTCGCGAAAACAATAACAGTAACTCCACTCTGTAAATTCCAGCCGCTCCTTCTCTCTTCCAAGCAGTCAAAAACAATGTGTGTTCTCATAAGAGACGCACCTCAAGCTCGGAGCGAAATCTAGTTAGGGCTTCCTGAAAAACTGCTACCTTGTTCCTGTTAAAGAGGTCGTCATGTTCAAGAGAGTAGTAGTTGGCTCACAATATGTGGATTTTGACCAGGAACACCCTCGAAATTGCTCCGAATCCCTCCGATTTCTCCCCAGAATAGCCATCGGAAAAATGAAAAAAAATAAGCCCCTCAACCAGCGGGCAAGGTTCATTGCAATCATCGCAAAAGCGATCATGGTTTCGCTTGTTTCTTTCACCTTTCCCCGGATAAGCCCCAGTCCATATTTCCGCTTTCCTTCTCCAATCTTGCCTTCAACTGCGTTCCTCACTCTTGCATCTTGTATCATGATCTTTCTCTCTTCTTTCTGTATCTGTGGGTTCTTCCTTCCCAGTCTCGGACCGGTAATCCTTATCCCTCTTTCCTGGCAATAACGTATGTTCTCACGGTTACGATACAGTTTGTCCACCAGCACCACTTCAGGATAGTAACCATAAGTCTGGCGGTATCGTTCTACGCTTTCTTTCATGGTTGCTCTTTCATTGAAGTTCTCCCAGCTCAGCTTTTCAATTTGAGCAAGTCCGTTGACTACACTGATTGCTATCTTGGCTCCGAACTCCGTGGGGCTTTTCTTCTTCCCTCGCTTGATAGGGCGTATATGTGGTTGACTGATGCTGACTATTCGATGATCGATTCTGCGAATCTTTGTCTGGTACATCGTGCTTTGCTGATTGTAAAGTGTTCGGATCGTTTCCAGTTCTTTTCGTTGTTTCTGGTTCAATGTGTCTTGTGATTGTTGTCTCAAAATCTCTTCGATGATTTTCAGGTCTCTTTTGACATATCTCAGTTGTTTCCCTATGGCTTTTCGCATCTGTAAAGCTCGTAACTTCGGCTTTTTCGCCACAACCAGGTATTGCATGCGGGCTTTGTTTCTGTATGTTCGTGGCTTCTTTGGCTTGTCTTCTCGTTGATCTGCCTTGTAGAGGGTGTCGATGATTCTTTCAAGTTTTTCTCTCCCCTCATTCAACAGCCTCAGATCGGTGGGATATTGTATGTCACTGGGAGCACAGGTAGCATCCAGTAACAACGTCCCTTTGTTGGGACTGGATTCATCGTTGTGTTGCTGCGTGTTTTCCTGGTCGTTCTGTTTTGTAATGTCGCCATCGTTATCTCTGGATGAAGGCGGTTCTTCTTTTGTTGGTCTTTCAGCTCTTTGGATGTATTGTATGATCATGTCGTTGATGTCTTTTGCATTCTCAAAGCCAAAGCGCCTTCTGAAATGCACCATCATGGATGCGTCAAACAATGGAACCACCTGGTATTCTTTCATTCCCAGAAAATACTGCAAATACGGGTTCTCCGCAACCTGTGCTGCTGTCTCTTCATCGGTGTAGTTCTTCATCGCCTGTATTACCAGTGCACCAAATGCGATCCTTGCACTCTTTGCAGGTGCTCCCATTCCAGAGTCTGCAAACAATTTAGCATATCTGTCTTCAATCTCTTTCCACGGTATGATCTCACTCAGTCGAACCCATTGATTCTCTTTTGACAGTACTCTTGTCAGTGATCCTCCGAATCCAACCATTTCCATCTGGTTCTCTTTATGTCTCCTCAGAAACATCTTCGTCATCACCTCGGTGCAAGCTTTTTGAGTCTATACCTTGTTTTCCCTTGCACCATTATACCACACTATTCGCCTGTACTTCACTATTCATGCGCGTTGTGTGCTTTTTCAGGAAACCCTAGTTATGCAGATTCTGAATGAAAAAGAGGTAGTCTTAAGACAGAGATTAGGCCATCATCCGTGAAGAATTTTTCTGCTTTCTTTCGGGAATCCCTGACATAATCGGAGAGATTACCTTTATCCAGAAAGCATATTGCAGTCCAGTCCAGTCGATAGCTTGCTGCTAAGAATCTTGATAAAGTGAGCATCATCACTTATACTGTCCAGTATAAGTGAGCGACCGAGTATCCTGCAGTCAAGCTCGGATCTCTCACAGCTGCTTGCCTGGGATCCAATTTAGGGGGAATGAATTCACCTGTTTGGGGGCTATCTTTCCAACAACACCTGCTAATTCCTTGGCTGTTTCTTATAATTGTCCCAATAAGATTTGGCTTCATATACATAAACGATCTCAGTCATCTTATTGATCTGCCTAATGATGAAGATAATCACCTCTCTTTCAACAGACAGAAAGGGCTGATCCTTATCCACAAACCTATACTGGTTCAGAAAGTACTTTTTCTGAAAACTCTATCGGTCTTCTAAGAAGTATTGAAGCTAGTTGAAATGTTACTTCGACCTTTTTTCAATATTAAGTGAGATCATAGCAGCCGGGGGAGTCTTATCGGAAGTAAAACACCAACATAGTCTGACAATAGTTGTAATCACATTATTGAAAGTTGCTAATTCTACAAGCCCTAACAAGTAAGCGTTCAAAATCGATTGAGCATCAACTTTCGACTTCTCAGACTTCCAGATGAAGTCGATCATTGAGTGATAGATGTTTCTCACAATCACTCCTCGAACAAGTCAAGTCTGATTATTTCCTGTTTTCCACCAGTTCACAGGCCAAAGCGATACTCTTCTTGAAAGTTAGCCTCTCTACTCCTCCTCCTTTTCTCCAGAGACTATTATCATAAGTACTATTAGCGCCGCCATGACAAAGACGATTACTCCCGGCAACAGGTAGCCAATAATCGTAAAGGCAAGAGAAGAGGGGATGTAGTCTCTCAGAGGAGTCAGCCACCAGGTGAAGCCTCCTGCAAGGCTCTCTCTGATATATAGAAACAGAGTGGCGGCAAGCAGCAGCTCTTCAAAGATCGGCAGAGCAATTCTCTTAGCAAGAGAACAATACTGAAGGAAGAAACCGGTAATAAACAGAGCAAATGGAAAGAGAAAGTCCATAATGTCTATATCAATGCTCTTTCCCTCCAGCAAAGAATTGACAACCTGCCCACCTCCAAATAAGAGTGCAATGACTACCGCAACTATCATCAAAAGGTTTCCCTGAAAGATGTAAATGCCCCGCATACGATCACCTCAAAAAAAACCGGCCCATGTTGGGCCGGCCTCTATTTAACAACGATCAGAACTTATAGCTGTAGAAGATTCCTGCAAACCAGCTGTCTGCTGCATCAAAGACATCGACACCAGCATTGAACACTAGTCCAGGAAGCTCGAACAACGGGAATGCAAGGTCAAGAGCAAGCTTCTTTGTCTCATCCAGGAAGTAGTATCCACCGATAACGGATAGACTTGGCTTGAACCCACCCATAACCAGATCAAGTCCGGCCTCGACCAAAACAGATATATCTTTCATGTCGGCCAGGACATCTCCAACGATCTTGTAACCGAAACCAGTCTTATTACCATCATTCTTCGTAGTGAACTTTCCTGAACCTACGTACACATCAAGTGTCACAGGGTCAACCGCCCAGTCGAGAGACTTGACCAAGAAACCAAGAGTCATGGCTTGAGTTGCGGCTCCGACATCATAATCGTAACCAAACTTCACGCCTGCCCAACCGATTCCAGACTTGGAAATAACCGGCTGTATCCAAGTTGCGATAGAGTTTGCAGCAATGTCATAATTAACATCGGCAGTAATTTCCAATATGCCAATCCCGTATCCAATGCCAAGACCAACATACTGACCCTTTGCGTCTGAATATCTTGCGTAAGGATTGAGTGAAAGCAGACCAATGCTGAACTCATAACTTGCATCTACTACATAATTAAATGTAGCTGCACCTAGAAGATCCGTCGCCTTCACGCCACCTGATATCACCAGACCTGCCAATGGAGTTACCTTTGCTTCGGCAATTACATCTTCGCTCCACTTAAGAGCCGTAAGACCAGTCTGCGCGGCAAAAGAGAATATATCCCATGAACCCCTAACTGCTATCTTGTCAGTGGCGCCTTCCTGAGTTGCGAAGCTAAGACCGAGTTCCTTAAGTGCAAGGACGAAAGTCTTATCTGCTGCGTCATTGTCGTACCACGCGAACCAGTTCAACCTGTTATCGCCGGTAGCAAGCGACTTAGCCTTATACCAACTTGCCGCTGCTTTGTCATTCTCGACAGTGAAGTAATTCAGACTTGCAGTACCATTTGTCCCGCTAGCCATTTCGAAAGAGAAATTAACTGTGAGCTCCGCGGGAAGCCCGGTCAGAGCCGCACCGAAAGTAACTGACAATTTGCCAACAGAAAGGTCGGTATCAAGTCCGTCCTTATCAAGTTTAACATGACCCATCAGTGTCCCTGTCAGTTTAGGGCTCAAAGTTATGGTAGCAGAGAAAGCAACCGAGATGGCCAGAAGTACCACTAAGATTCCAACAAGCTTCTTCATGCACACTTACCCCCTTTATAAGAGTGTTTTTGGTTTTTGGTGATGCGCATAACGTAAATATACCATATTTCATGTAACAAAAGCAAACACACGTGTTGCTAAGTTGCACAGAGAGATCATTTCAGGATTAACCCTACCGCTCCAAATGCAAGTGCCACAAAAGAAAGAATAATAGCTGCATTTGTATTGATCACATTCTGCTTCTGTATCTCTTCCAGAGCCGATATCTTGCTTTCCAAGGCCACGTCGTTCTCTTCGAGAGCAGAAATCCTCGTTTCTGCAGCCGCAAGAGCAGTCTTGTCTGCCTTGTTCCTGTCGAGCTTGAACATTTGAATGGCCATTGTGTTGGTAATGCTCTTCAGACTGTCGACTTCTTCCTCGAGTACTCCAACTTTTCCCTCAAGAGAAGTTGTTATACCTTCGATAGAAGCGATCATATCGGCGTGTTCGTCAAGAACTGCGATGTTGGCATCAATCTGATCGAAGGCGACTTCTAACATCTCGTAGTTGTCGGAAACGTCCCTTCTCAGCGTGGATAGCTCATTACCGAGAATTCCGATCTCTGCCTTCAGTCTCTCTTCTGTGAGTCCAAGTTTCTTGTAAAGGAAATTCATTTTTGCTGTCAGCTGATCAGGAGTCACATAGTTCAACTCTGCAATCCGCTTATTCGCAGCCATCACAGCATTGCTAAGCATCTTAGCTGTTACTTCGAGATCCGTTACTCTTGCCTTAATCGGATCGACATCGCTCGCCATTGCTTTCGTTGAGAGATCTGCTTTAATTTCAGCAAGCTTTCCGTCCAAGTCGTCAAGTCTTGCAATGTTCAAGTCAACCTGATCGAAAGCAACTTCTAGCATTTCTTCCGCATCAAAGATAGCCGACTCCAGTTTAACTATCTCTGAGTCGTAGTACTTGACTTCGGGCATCTTGGCAATGCTGTCCTGAATCATGAGGATCCGCGTGTACATTACCGAAAGCTTGTCATTTAACTCCTCATTGGTCACGAAAGGCTCAAGATCAGGCATTTCGCCCGTCAGTCTCGCTTCCAAATCGGCAAGGTCAGCCTTCGTAGCCATCCCTCTCCTTAGTGCAAATAGGTCAGAAGTCAAGCTATTGATAACATTTTCGGAAACATCGACCCTTGAGGCAAGCGCAGCGAAATCTGCTTCTTGAGCAGTTTCATTCTTCTTCATGTTGGCAATCGCCTGTCCGAGGAGCTTAACCGTTACTTCAAGGTCGGTGGCCCTATTCTTTAGAGCCTCAATGTCCGAGGGAACGCCTGTCAACGCTTTCAGATTCTCATTAATGAGTTCAATACCCTCATTTGCGCCTACTGCTTCCTCAGAGAGTCTGTCGATCTCATCATAAAGAAATGCAACTGTGTCGTCAAAAGTCTTTAGCGACACGAAATCCCCTGTTACTGTACTCTGCTTCAGAGATGCGACAGTTGCTTCAAGAGCCCTCAGTTCCGCCGTTAAGTCAACCAAATTCTTCTTGTTGTCAGAGATCTCCAGGGAGAGTCCCGCAACTTTCTTAGTGAGGGAAAATACCACTTCCTGAAGTTTAGCATCCCCGGCATCAGAATAATCCATGAACCTGGCAAGAGTCATGGCAAGCTGGTAACGCGTAGCAAATTCAGTACCTCTGAATGTGCCATCAGGGAAACCAATGAACAATCCACCGGATGTCGTCTTAATAACGCTATCGTAGGCCCAGTGATTCTCTGACAAATCGCTGTACTCTACACCCAGAGTTAGGGCTGCAAAAGCAACAACGACAAGTGCCAGTATAGAAAGCTTCTTCATGGATCCTACCCCCTTTCAAAATGTTGTCATTTTCTACAGCAAACTACGTATTAATTATACAGTAAAAATGCGTCTATATTCAAGAGTATTCAGCACTTAACAAGGCGATAGAAACGCTTCTTTCCGATTCTAAGAACATCACCATCGGAAATCTCAAGAACTGAATGGATATCGTCTAGTACTTGATCATTTATTCTCACTCCACCCTGATCTATCAATCTTCTTGCTTCGCTTCTTGATTGAATCTTAGCACGAGAAACGAGAAGATCGACAATTGAAATACTGTCTTCCAAAAGTTTTATTTCCGGCATCTCCTCAGGAAGCTCCTTATTTCGGAAAATGTTTATAAACTCCTCTTTTGAGCTTTCGGCAATCTCTCTATCAAAGAACTGAGAAGTGATCTCCACAGCCAATTCTAGTTTCAGATCTCTTGGATTCACTGTTTTATCTTGGAGTTTCTTATCTATCTCCTCAAGCTCCCGATCGCTTTTATCGGTTAACAGTCTGAAATACTTTGACATCAGCGAGTCTGGAATTGACATAACCTTGCCAAACATGTCCCTCGGAGAATCATCAAAAGCTATGTAATTGTCGTAGCTTTTCGACATCTTCAGCTTTCCATCTGTCCCTTCGATCAAAGGAACGGTGAGAATTGCCTGAGCCTCAAGTCCGTACTCTTCCTGTATCTTTCTGCCAACAACAAGGTTGAAAAATTGATCATCACCGCCGATCTCTACATCGGCTTTAACAACGACAGAATCGTAAGCTTGCGCAAGAGGATAGAGAAATTCCGAGACACCAATTGGTTCGTTATCAGCGTATCTCCTGGCGAAATCATGCCTTTCCATCATTCTGGCCACAGTATACTTTGCAGAAAGACGAATCACATCCTCAAAACTCATTGGGTCAAGCCATTCAGAGTTGAACCTAATCTCGGTGCGATCTCTGTCCAAAATCCTGAACGCCTGTTTGCTGTAGGATTCAGCGTTCAATTTCGCTTCTTCTCTTGAAAGCATAGGTCTGGTCTTTGATCTACCCGAAGGATCGCCGATCCTCGCAGTGAAGTCTCCGATGATCAACACCACTTGATGCCCGAAATCCTGAAAGAGACGAAGCTTCCTCAGGACCACCGCATGACCAAGATGTAAGTCCGGTCTAGATGGATCAACTCCCAGTTTAACCCTCAACGACCGCTTATTCTTAAGTTTTCCAAGAAGCTCTTCTTCAGAAATTAGTGAAACATGATTCTTCGAAAGCTCCTTAAACTGTTCTTCAGGGTTCAACAACTCTACCACCTAAGCGCCAAATGCTCTGGAAACTACAAATGCAATCAAAATACTGTTTGCCATAAATCCTATGGCAAGACCAAGTGTTATCTTTCCCATGGTATCCAGACCTTTCTTTCTTCCAAACATAGTGTGGGAAGCACCACCTCCGAAAGCTCCACCGAGCTCTGCAGACTTAGACATCTGCAGCATCACAGCAATTCCAAGTCCTACACTTATTGCAATGTGCAGGGAAATAAGTGCATAAGCAAGAACAACCATCAAGAAAACCTCCTGTATCTTCTATCGCTCTTCTGGTATTATACAATATGTGCGAGTTTGTAGCAAATGAGAGCAGAAAGCGGTTGGTGATTTTTTTTGAAGGACAAAACTGTCTTAATCTATCTTCCAATAAAGCCAGAAATGGCAAAGGCGAACAATCTTCCGGTGAAGCTTCCCGTCCTTGCAGAAGATCTGGAGAAAATCGCAGACAGGGACAGGATAGAACTAGACATAATAATCAGGGGACTTGAAGCCCAATGTAAGATCGAACGAGATGACTACTACGAATCCTATCTGCTCTACTACTACTTCGAGGCCTTCAAAAGAGCTTTGAACTCTGGGGCTATCGGGGAATCAAAGGAGTATTTAGATAAGGCAGGCAAGATAAAGAAGGATTACAGATATCACTTCTATCGAGGATTGATGTTTAGGGAAGAGGCAAGAACAGAACTTGCCGAAATCGAACTGAGAAGGTCTATTGAGATGAACGATGAATTCTACATCGGTTACTTTGAACTCGGAAGGCTGCTCCAGTCTCAAGAGGAATTTGATGATGCAATTGCCTCCTACTTGAAATCAATAGAAGTGTCTGGAGGGCAGTTTGCCCTTCCTTTTGTCGCAGTAATTGATTGCTTCATCTCTAAGGGAGAGTACAATGAGGCGTTGGAGATAGCCGGAAAGATAGGAAAGGGATTCCCCCTTTATTCGGATATCCTGCTGAGAAAGGGTGTTATCCTAAACGAAGTTCAAAAGTTTGCCTTGGCAGAAGAGACGTTCACTGAAAGCATCGGTAGTAATGAAGACTGGAGGAGCTTCTACAATCGCTCCTTTTCGAAGGCTAGACAGGGCAAGCTATATGAAGCCTACGAAGACCTAAAGACAGCCTATGCCATAAGCGGGAACCCTGATGTCCTATACGAACTCGCGATCAATGAGAAAAATATGGGAATGCTCGAGGACTCTCTTTCGCATTGCCGAAGTTACTATAACAACACCGCCGATCAAAAAGCTCTGATGTTTGAATCACGTGTGCTTGACATGATGGGCGAGTACGACGTTGCACTCGAGTTGCTCGATGATACTTACCTCGAGCTCAAGACGCTTCTGCTGCTTCATAAGTATTTGTCAGAGGGAGTTATTGAGAGAGAGCTTGTCTTCGAAAACACACTGAATGAGTCTTATTACAGGTACTTGAGAGGACGGTTTCTCAGCAAAGACTTTTCGACTTGTAACTTGATCGAATCGGGAAAGATTAACGTTGAATCTCTTACTGGGTTGCTCTCTGAACTTGACAATGCCGAAGTAACCAAAAGGATCTCTGCGTTCTCTGAAGGAACTATCCCAAAGGAAATCAGGGAGATTACTTTGGCTGAAATGGGTTTCTTCACAGAACTTATCTCTCTACTGGAAGCTTATCCTTCTCAGCAAGAATATCTTTCATACCTTATGGCCTTCCTTATATCTGGAAGTGGCAAGACTACCGGGATATTCAGGACGTTATTGTACGTTCAGAGATGGGTACTCTCGGGCTTGCCCTTCAGAACCGACTCCTTTATAGATGAGTACCTTGAAGAGCTAAAGGATTTGAGTTTCGATTTTGCGCTTAGGATCGCGAAGCTTTCTGAGTATGGCGGAACCGACGTTGATACACTTGAAGAAGAAGCGAACGAGAACCCCGAAGAAGTAACCCTGGCAATTCTCTGTGCGTTAGAGAAAGGCACGGTCAGTGAGATTAAGACTAACAATGATTCGCTAGGTAAGTACATAATGAGGCTTTCTCGATCAGGAGGAGAATAGTGAATAATATTGACGAGTTATTAGAGAGGCTTTTTGAAGCACTTGAAAGCGACACCAGTGATAGAACAGATGAAGAAAAAGTTAAGCAAGCGCTGAAGACTGAATTCAGTGAAAATGAGCGAGAGATGCTTATGGGCGTATTAGATTCTCTCTTTGGCGAAGTTACGAAAATGGCAGAAAACCCGAAGAATTACTTTTTCAGCAACGAGCAAGAGAAACTGGACAAGTATCTGGCGGAGAGAGACAAAAAAGTTGATTCTACAGACCAATAAGTGTATAATCAAACTGTAGGGTTACTTCAGCGCAGAGTATAGCCGGTGTTATGCACCGGTCTTTTTTTGCTCGATCAAAGCCAGAGCTTTGGCTACCGTCTTCCAGGGCAGATTCACACATTTGACTCTCATCGGGTGATCCTTCAGTCCCTGAAAGAATAACGCATCACCAATCAGCGATTCGTTAAAGCTCTCCCCTCGCAACATCTTTTCAAAACTCTCAACTATCTCCCGGGCCTCGTCATAAGTCTTGCCTTCGAGAATCTCAGCCATGACTGAAGCCGATGCCTGGCTGATCGCACAGCCCTCGCCCTCAAATCTCACTGCCTGAATCGTGGATTCGCCTTCTTCGAGATGAATGATGATCGAGTCACCGCAAGACGTATTCGATCCTTCTACACTGCATGTAGAGTCCGGCAGAACTCCTCTGTACATGCTGTTCTTATAGTGATGCATTACGAAGTCGGCATAAAGCTGCTCGAAGTTCACGAGAACCACCTCTCCGCTTTAGTTATTCCCTCAAAAAGCCTTTCGATATCTTCAAGGGTATTATACAGATATAGAGACGCCCTGCATGCCGAAGATACTCCAAGAGCACCCATCTGCAACTGTGCACAGTGATGGCCGCTTCTTACGGCAACGTTCTGGGTTCTACCAAGGAACTCGGCGAGATCATGAGAGTGTATTCTCCTGTGAGAAAACAGCAGTATGGCATGGCTCGATGATGGGCTATGAATAGTTAAGTCAGGTATTTCCGCCAATCTCTCTCTTGCGATATTCGTAAGATAGGAGACGTGATCATTTATCCACTTCATGCCAATCCCTTTGAGATACTTTGTTGCTCCGGCAAGGGAGACCGCGCCCGCTATGTTCTGAGTCCCCCCTTCGAGTTTAGAGACCCCCTCCGAGAAAGAGGAATCTTCAACATCAACACGGTTGACCATTCCTCCTCCAAGAACTAAAGGCGAAAGCTCCTCTATTAGGCTCGATCGACCAACAAGGCAACCGATACCGGTTTCGGCAAGCATCTTGTGTCCGGAAAAGACAAGAAAGTCCGTTTTCGATTCTCTGAAATCGAAACTCTCGTGAGGAATTAGTTGAGCTCCGTCGATGACAATAATCCCACCGAGAGAATGGACAATCTCCGTAATCTCCTCAAAGGGAGTCCTGTAACCTGTAGAATTCATCAAGCCACCGATGGAAAAAACGAAAGGTCCTTCGATATCCCGAAGCGACCTATGTAAATCTTCAACCGATAACTCTGCGCCAACGGCGGGCAGAGCCACAAAGTCTAACCCGTTTCTCCGGGCGTAATACTGCCATGGGAGGAAATTGCTGTGATGTTCGATTATTGGAACTACGAAGGTCCCGTACTCACCTGAGGAGGCAAGCGAAGCAGCCAGAAGACTGAGGCTCTCGGTGGCACCTTTTGTGAAGACTACTTCATCTTGGTCAGCCCCGACAAAATGTGCTATTTCTTGTCTGCTGTACTCATAAAGACTGGTAGCCCTTTCCGCAAGAGGATATACCGCCCTGTGAACGTTAGCGTTCTCGGCTTCGTAGAAACTTTTTACAAGATCTATTATGGACGAGGGTTTATGGGTTGTGGCTGCATTGTCCAGATACACTAGAGACGGATGATTACGGAAAATCGGAAAATCTCTTCTAAGGTCTTTCACCATGGGTTCAGACTTCTTTTGCGAATTCATTTCTTACCACCCCCGTGAAGGTAGGAAAGATCTTGTCGATCTCTTTGAGTACGGGCTCAAAAGTTCCCTGAACAATGAATCGGATCGCCCGTTCTCTGGAAAACCCTCTTGACATTAGATAGAAGACTCTTTGTTCATCTACAGATCCTACGGTCGCTGCATGAGAAGCTTCTACTTCACTTTCTCCTACAAGCAGCGATGGTATCGTATCTGCTCTAGCTTTTTGAGAGAGCATCAAGACGCTGCTGTGTTCACTTGCTTTTGATCCCTTTGCGCCTTTCCTCATGTCCAATGTTCCTCTGAAGACGCTTCTCCCGTTGTCAAGGAGAACACCTGATCCGGAAATCATGCCTTCCGAGTTACGCGAAATTGCTTTCACCACATAATGCATATCGAGAACAGTATCTCCGCGAGCAACGAATAGAGGTTCTACAGATGCTTGCGCACCTTCACCTTCGAGGAGAACCATATGGAAAACCGCCATTGAGGCATTTCCCGTACTCGCCTCAACTACTCTTAGCTTAGCGTTCTTCTCCAGAAAGTACAGGTTGTTCGAAAACCCATAACCTCTTTCAGTCATTCTATTTATGTAAAGGACCTCCACAGTGGAATCCTCCTTGATAAGAAACCTGTTGTTCTGGAGAAGCCAGTTACCTGAAGACGTGCTATCTATGACTAACTTTATGGACGAGCCCTTCCCAGAAACAAATAGGTTGTTCATAATTCTTGAGTCCCTACTAAACGGAATCACATATGGTTTGCTTACTCTCTTTCGAGGCGGGACGGAGATCATTGTACCTTCAGAGAAGCAAATGTCTCCAAGCAAGAGAAGTTTTCTGTCAGAACCTTCAAAATCCAGCCTGTCAAGAAGTTCTACTTCGTCGCTGCTAAGAGAGATCATGGGTTTTGCATTTGGATCTGTATACTTCGTGCGATGCCTGACAGAGATGTCAGGCAAGGTCATTCCAGTTAACTTAAACCGCTTCCATAAAGGAAATGACAGTTTCTTGTATTCGGAATACCTGTTGCTAATGAAAGCAGACATCGCAGGCGAAGCCAAATCTGCGGTGAGAAGCAAGTCTCTATCGGCAAAATCCCCAACTGAAACCTCTTCTCTTCTGGGTGGTCTAACCATTTTGTAATTATTGTGAACGAAATCAGTTGTTACTTCCATCGTAGTCACCTCAACCAATACTGCTTTCAATCTCCATATCTATCAATCTATTGAGTTCCACCGCATACTCCACAGGGAACTGGCGCGATACGGGTTCCATAAATCCCCTAACAATCATTGCCTTAGCCTCCGATTCGCTCAGACCACGGCTCATGAGATAATATATTTCATCCTCCCCTAATCTTCCTATTCTCGCCTCGTGGCCGATTTCTGCTGAGTCATTCATTACCTCAATGATCGGAACTGTGTCGGATCTCGAATCGTTGTCTATCATCAGCGCCGTACATCGAACTGAAGACCTGCTGTTTTTCGCTCTTGAAGATATTTCTAGTAGACCTCTATAGAAGGCCCAGCCTCCACCCGCACTTATGCTTCTAGCATCTACAAGTGAACTGGTTTCAGGAGCAAGATGGATCACTTTGGATCCAATGTCCATATGCTGACCGGGACCGGCGTAAGTTATCCCAAGATGCTCGGCTCTTGCACCTCTTCCCTTCAAAACGGATGTAGGATACAACATTGTTTTCAGACTTCCAAGAGAGCCCGATATCCATTCGATTGTTCCATCTTCCTCAACGATCGCTCTCTTGGTGTTGAGGTTGAATGTGTTCTTCGACCAGTTCTGAATAGTCGAGTACTTGACCCTGGCTTTGTTCAGAACGAATATCTCTACCATTCCTACATGGAGGTTCAGATCGTTGAATCTCGGTGCAGAACAGCCCTCAATGAACTGAAGATCAGATCCCTCATCAGCAATGATAAGCGTGTGTTCAAACTGTCCGCTGCCCCCCACATTCATTCTGAAGTATGCCTGAAGCGGGAGCGGTACCTTCACCCCTTTGGGAACATATACGAAAGAACCTCCACTCCAGACGGCCCCGTGGAGCGCAGCGTATTTGTGATCGCCAGGTGGAACCGCCTTCATAAAATATCTCCTGACCAATTCCGAATGCTCTTTAACAGCCGTCTCCATATCCAAAAAGACAATGCCGAGACCCTCAAGCTCTCTTCTGATATTCTGATACACTATCTCAGAATCATATTGAGCTCCTACCCCTGCAAACGATTCCCGCTCTGCCTCTGGAATACCTAATCTGTCGAATGTCTCTCTGATCTCCTCAGGCACATCATCCCATGATCTCTTCTTGTCTGCATCGGGACTTAGATAAGAGATTATCCTGCTTAGGTCTAGACTTTCTGTATCAACTCCAAACTCAGGATCTCTCGAAGAGTTGAAGATTCTCAGAGATTCAAGGCGTTTATGAAGCATCCACTCAGGCTCGCTTTTCCTTTTCGAGACATCGATTATTAGGTCTTCCCTGAATCCTCTTTCGCTAACAAACCTGTACCTGGAATCTGAACTAAAATCGAACCTTGTACTGTCGATTAATCCTTCTTTTCGCATCCTCAGGCCCCCTTTGCTGACCCAAAGATCCCCTCGTAGCCATTCTCTTCAACTTCTACTGAAAGCTCCTTACCTCCAGTTATTGCCATCGTTCCATTTACATAGATATGCACATAATCCGGCTCCACATGTTCAAGCAACCTTTTGTAATGTGTGATCAGAATAATCGCGTTCTCCGAGTATCTGAATTCATTGATGGATCGAGCGATGCTCTTGAGTGCATCTATATCCAACCCGGAATCGATTTCGTCAAGGATAGCCAACTTAGGCTTCAAAAAACACATTTGAACTATTTCGGCCTTTTTCTTCTCTCCACCAGAGAAACCTACGTTAAGATACCTATCTATGAGTTCCATCTCCAAACCTATATTATAAGCCAATCTGTCAACTTCCTGACTCATTTTAAGCAAAGGCGTTTTGTTCCCAAAGCTCTGAGAGGCAGCCATGAGAAAACTTCTGAGCTTGACTCCGGATATTTCCTGCGGCTGTTGGAAAGAGAGAAAGATGCCTAGCCTAGCCCTCTCGTCAACAGACAATCTTGATATGTTCTTGTTCATGAACCTCATGGTGCCTTCGGTCACTGTGTATTTTGGGTTGCCCATCAGCACATTTGCAAAGGTGGATTTCCCGCTTCCGTTAGGCCCCATAATGGCATGAATCTCTCCGCTCCTAACGGTTAGGTTCACTCCCTTCAATATCTCTTCATTATTCTCAGCAAGAACAGCGTGAAGATTCCTCACTTCCAGAAGAGTCAAGTCAATCCCTCCAAATCCGTTATTTATTATCTGAATTATAACATATACCGACTATTATAGACGAGATTAAAGAAGAGTACACAAAGTGAGGAAAACAAGTCACAGGATATATAATTAGAGATATCGCGATCTGGGGGTGTCTAATGCTCTATGTGATCTTTGTAGGTGTACTAATGGGTCTAGCCAATCTCATTCCAGGTGTAAGTGGTGGTACAATCGCTCTTCTAGGAGGCATATATGAGCGATTTGTGGATTCAGTCTCATCGCTGACAGCTTTGAGGATCAAGAAGAAGGAGTTCGTATTCCTGATTCAGCTTATCGCGGGCATAGGGATAGGGATCTTCGCTTTCGCAGCTCTAATAGATCTCTCTCTTTCAGTCGTCCCTTCGCTAATGTATGGGATGTTCTCCGGACTCGTTGCTGGAGGAATTCCAGTTGTATTCAGGCGCATTGAAAAAATCGGCGCGACTTCGATTATCTCTTTCGCAGCCGGGGTAGTACTCGTTGTCATAATATCTCTGCTTGGTTCAAGGTCGGTAGAAGGTAGTGTTTCTGATCGCGGTGCTCTTAATCTCGTTTTTGATGTGGTAGCAGGTTTTTTTGGAGCGGCGGCTATGGTCCTTCCCGGACTTAGCGGTGCCTTCATACTTCTACTGCTCGGTGAATACACTAGGGCAATATCTGCTCTCAAGAACCTAGACTTAGTAATCATTGCCTTCATCGGAGTCGGTGTTATTCTTGGCGTGGTCTTCGTAAGCAGACTTCTGAAGTTCTTGATGAAGAGATACCGCTGTGCGACTTTCTCCTTCCTTCTTGGCCTTATGCTAGGCTCAATACCCGATCTACTCTCCAGACCGGGGATCAACTTCAATCTGATACAAATAGCGGTGGGAATTCTCTCGGGACTAGCATTCTCATACCTTATAGTAATACTCGAAAAGAGAAATAGAGTAAGAACCTAGCTATTTGTTGTGATTTATCGCTACTCTCTGAAGATGCTTATCGCTTTCAAGGAGCTCTCCTATTCCCTTGACAACGCAAGTTCTTGGGTCCTCGGAGACTATGGTTTTGATACCGGTCTCCTGAATTATCAAATCCGGTAATCCTCGGATCAAAGAACCACCTCCTGTGAGCACAACGCCTGTATCCATTATGTCGGCAGCGATTTCCGGAGGTGTCTCTTCCAGAATCTGTCTAAGATTAAGAACAATATCCTGCAAGATCTGAGATATCGCCTCATGAATATCGTCAGAAGTGATCCTAATATTACCCGGAAGACCGTTCAGAGCATCTCTTCCTCTTACCTCAAGCTCGTAGCTTTCCAGAGTGGGAAAGGCCTTCCCGATCTTAATTTTGACGTCCTCTGCAGTCGAACTGCCAATAAGAAACTTGTACTTGCGCTTGACAAACTTGATTATCGCGTCGTCCATTGCATCTCCGGCAGTTCTCAGAGAGCGCGAGACTACTATCCCGCCAAGGCTGATTACGGCAATGTCGGAAGTCCCTCCTCCAATATCCACAACCATATTACCCACTGAATCAAATATGTGAAGGCCTGCTCCGATTGCAGCGACCACAGGTTCAAGAACCAGGTAAACTCTGCTTGCTCCTGCAGCCGTTGTGGCTTCGATAACTGCTCTTCTCTCAACACTTGTAACCTTGGCCGGAACACCGACAACAACCGCCGGTCTGGAAAGGGAGAATTTCGTGCGAGTTCGCTTCACAAGTTCCTTGAGAGCCTGTTCTAAAATCTGATAGTCTGCAATAACCCCATCTCGAATTGGCCTTACAGCCTTTATGTCCTTTGGTGTCTTACCGATCATTTCCTTAGCTTCAGAACCAATTGAGATTATCTTTCCCGTCTTCGTTTCAACAGCGATGACCGAAGGCTCATCAATCACTATATCCTTGCCCTTCTGAAAGACCAAGAGAGAAGCGGTTCCCAAATCGATGCCAAGATCACCCTTTTTCATACAAAACCTCCCGCGTTGCAAACATGGTGTGCTCGGTGGGATTTGAACCCACAGTCTCTGGATCCGGAGTCCAGCGCTCTATCCGTTGAGCCACGAGCACTCAATAACCTGCGGACCTTCTGAGTTCAGATCTAACTTCCCATCAAGCTCTTCTCCACAAGCGATTACTATTATATCGTAAGTTGAAAAGTCTATGTCATCAATGAGGTTTACCGGGTTCATTCCTTTTCTCTTGAATGCCAGAAAGATCTGAGGATCTTCGACAAAAACTCCTGGGTCTGTCTCCAGAGAGTCAATACCTTCTATTCGAGCAGATTCTGGTTTGTACAGCAATACCCTGCTATTTGAAGGGATTTCACGAAGATCACGGCAGACGACTCTTCTCTCACGTACCTCCCACCTTCTGGCCGTAATAGAAGACTCATTTCTAAGAATCTGCATTGCACTGAAAACATCCTTTACTTTCGAGAAATCCTGTCCAACTTCTTGAGACATTCTCATCGCCGTCTTTGTAGTTAGAGATTCATCCACCAGAAAGACTGGGCCAGAATAGATGTTCTTCACCTTTTCAGCAAATGAGACTGCTCTCATAGTAGATTCGCTGAATCTGCCAGACATTGAGATTGGTAATCCAATAACAACTATCTCGACTTTCTTCTCCTCTAGTATTCTTGAGAGTGTTTTGCGATAACCTGAGTGATCAATGGTTCTTAGAGGGATTTCTACATCCTCTATCTGTAAAGCAAGGCCGATTCTTGATGTGCCAAAGTCAATGCCAAGTTTTACCATAGAAGGACCTTACCGGGTTTTCGTCACAATGGTTAGTGAGGAGAATCTCAATGTCTGCCTCTTTTAGGAGGCTGACGCTTGCGCAAAGATCTCCAGATGAGATCGCAATTGAAAGCGAGCAACCCAAGAATAAATCTGGTGGAGTAGGGAAGATCTTCGCATTCAAACCTCCGTCCCTAATCAGCGACAGCGCCTTCATAATTTCTTGCCGCGAGACTGTTATCAGAGAATCCAGCACCATGGTGTCAACCAACCTTAAGCACCTCTTCTGCGTTTGTAAGACTCCGAAGCAGTCCTCTTGTCGTCATCGTCGAAAGCTTGGTGGCGAACCATCTGGTCATTCTCTTTTCAGCGACTCCCTCTCTGTAACGCAATGTCTTTTTCACCTCAACTGAGTCGAGTTCCGAGCTCGAACTGCTGTACCAGATTCCTTCGTCAGCACTTACAAGCTTCATCTCCTCCAACATAGAAAGAAAGACCTTCGAGATTCCGTCTTCAAAGCTAAGGGCCTTTCTGATATCCCTCTCAGACGCTGGCAGAACATCCTTAAGGTCCTGATAAACGGCTTCAAGCTCTTCAACTGTCGGAAAAAGCCTGTCCATTTCACCGGTATTAGAAATCAAGTCGGCCTTGTTGAAAGATAGATTCAAGAACAACTCCGAATCTTCACCGGGTCTGGTCGAAACAGAATCAATAATCTCCAGGAAGTTCCTTGGCGCACTGTAGAATACAATATTAGAGTTACCTAAAGTGACACCGAGTCCGTCGCTAGATGGAGTAGTAATCAGGACCCTGATCTTCTGTCTCTCAACAAGTGAGTATATTACCGACCTCTGAAAGTCCTTCAGCAGATAATTGTAGAAAATCAGTTCCCCATTCTGAAGAGCATGGGATAATCTTGATCCCATAGATTTGGCAAGAGTGACCGTCTTATGTGGGGAATCAACAATCACAGCGACATTCTCACCATGACCGACGATCGACATAACCTGCTCGACCTTCTTTCTGGAGCCTCGGTTGTCGATTATGCCCACCCTTTTGATTGGACTTGGCTTATATACGTGAGATATCCTTCTATCCGATAGAAAATCCTTCAAATCATCATAGTAGACACTTCCTGCAAATCCAGATATTCCTAGGACCTTATCGATGTTTGAGAAAAAACCTTCAAGATCCGGATGGTCCTTGAAAATGCCCGAGAGAATATAAGTAGGTTCGTCGAAAATAACCTCTCCGGCTATTTCAGCAATCTCGTCAAACCTTTCAACGAAGAAGGGCAGAGTGGTGAAAACAACGGGTTCATCCAACCTTCCTCTGTACAGAGAGTTGGCAAAGACTGGTTTTATCGAATCCAGATAGTGCTGCAGTGAATAATAGGTATGTGCAAGCGTGCCGTTTATTGCAGACACAACGAAAGTCTTCTTGCCTTGCTGATAGTTTTTAAGTATTTTGAGAGCGAGAAAAGGGTTCTTCAGTCTGATGTTGCCAAACACTCCCCATGGATTCTTGATACTTACTTCCATGAACTCCGGACACTTATGAGAGAGCTTCTTCTCAAGCTCGCTTATCAGAGCGGATACATCAGTTTTTACCTGCGAACCGGGCTGCTGATTCTTCCAATCTCTTATAAACTCAAAAACGAAATTCTTGTCCCTTACTTCCTCTTCAAAGACTGGATCAATGTAAAGCTTTGCATCCGAAAGAGAGAGTTTGACACTCTGCAGTCCATAAAGGTTCTCGCTCTTAATTGAAGCAACCGCATCCACCTTTAGGAGATTTGGCTTCACATATTTGAAGTCATCAAACATTGAACCCATGTTGTAACCTATAGCAAGCGTCTTTCTATCTCCAGAACGTAGAATCAACTTCACGTGATCGCTGCCGCTGCCAAACATCTTCGCTTTCTCTATGTTAAGTCCCTTTATAAGGAATCTCGGTTCGGGATTCGAGTGACCAAAGGGTCTCAAGAGCTCCAGTTTATCAAGAATAGCGGATGTAATAGAATCTATAGAGAGGACATCGTCGATGTCTATCTTGAATACCGGTTGCTTTTTCCCATAAAGTCTTATGTAAGCATCGTTTATTGCCGTTCGGAATTCAGTGATGTTCTCCTTGTCTATGCTGAATCCTGCAGCCATCTCATGCCCGCCAAACTCCCTCAAAAGGTGAGAGACTTCGTTAAGGAGACTGATTATGCTTACACCGGCAGGACTTCTTGCGGAACCCTTACCGTCGGAACCGTTGGTAGATATCAAGAAAACCGGCTTGTTGTGAATTGATACAAGTCTGGAGGCAACAATCCCCAGAACTCCAAGGTGCCAGTTATCGCCGTCAACAACAAGCGCATAGTCATCTTTGAAACTGGACGTGCTGTCGATATCTCTTTCAGTCTGGTCGAAGATCTTCGCCTCTATTGTCTGTCTATTCTGATTGTGCTTCAGAAGCCGGCTAGCAGTGTTCATTGCTGAATCCATGTCTTCACTTATTAATAGTTCGAGGGCAACAATAGCTGAATCCATTCTCCCTGCCGCGTTAAGTTTGGGCGCAATCTTGAAGGCAATATCCTGCGCAGTCAGGTTTTCAGACGGGATTCTAAGATACGACAAAAGTGCCTTCAGTCCAAGAAGCGGGCTGCTCTGGATCTTTGCGGTACCTTGCCTGACTATGTAGCGGTTTTCATCTCTCAAGGGTACAATATCCGCTATAGTACCAAGCGCCACGATATCCAGATATTCCTCCGGATCGATAGGACAGTGTAGAGTCTCATTAAGCGCAACAAGCAATTTGAAAGCTACGCCAACTCCAGCAAGTCCCTTAAAGGGATAGTTGTCGTCAGGTCTTTTGGGATTGACTATGGCGTCGGCTGGCGGAAGAATATCCTTCACCTCGTGATGATCGGTTACGACTACATTGAATCCTATTTCCTTTGCATACTTGATTTCCTCAAACGAAGTGACTCCACAGTCAACGGTAATCAATAGTTTATGGCCCTGTTCTCTAAGATCCTTTATTGCGCCCTTGCTCAAACCGTACCCTTCCTCAAGCCTTAAAGGAATGTAATAACTAACATTGAACCCCATTCTTTTCATTGCAAGATACAGGAGCGCTGTACTGGTTACACCATCGACATCATAATCACCGAAGACAACGATGCTCTCGTTTCTCTCTCTAGTCTCTATTATTGTACGAACTGCAAGCTGCATACCTTCAAGAATGAAGGGATCATGAAGAATCGTCTTATCTGGATTCAGGAACCTCATTGCTTCAACTTCGTCATCAATTCCTCGCGTTACCAGTAATCTTGCCAAAAACACATCGATTCCCATGAATTCGACCAATCTGTTTACGGCCTCATCATCGGGCTTTAGGAGAAGCCACTCCTTTCTCATATAGATCCACCCTCTCTTTTTCTTTTAAAAGATTATAACATCATGCACAATAGCTTGGAGGTGCGTGATACTGGTACCTCAAGAAGGTGTATTGTACAATCTATTTATGAGATTGGATGGCTATGTTTCTAAGTTCTCTGGCTTCAGCAGAAGCCAGAGCAGAAAGATGATAAGAAGTCAAAGAGTAGTCGTTAATGGAAGAGTCGTCGATACCCCGTCTGCAAGTGTTAGCGCGAACGATGAAGTACTTCTGGACGGAAAGCACATAAAAACCTTTGGAATGGTCTACATAGCTCTGAACAAACCTGGAGGTTTTGTCTGCTCAAGAGAGAGAGACGAGGGAGAGAATGTCTTCGACCTGGTAGATGAAGTCTTTTCTGCCGAACTGTCCATTGCCGGAAGGCTTGATAAAGACACAACTGGACTCGTAATACTCTCAAACGACGGCGAGTTCATTCACAACGTGATTTCGCCGAACAAGCTGGTCGAGAAGGAGTATTTCGTAGAGACCGTCAATGAGATTACTTCAGATGAGATCTCACTTCTCTCGCAAGGAGTCTCAATAGGCGATGAAGAGTTTTCTATGCCGGTATCAGTTGAAGAACTAGATTCTTTTCATCTGAGAATTGTACTGACGGAGGGCAGGTATCACGAAGTCAAGAGACTCGTTCTGGCAGTGGGAAACAAGGTGAGAAACCTTCACCGAAACAGGATCGGCGCATATTACCTTCCCGATCGATTGAGCCCCGGAAAGTGGATATACCTATCTGAGACAGACAGAAAAAGAATAACCGGGACTTGAGTCCCGGTTATTCGGGTAACAGGAAAAGACATTAGTCGATTCTTGAAAGGTTGAAGGAGAGATTGTGATCTCCCTTGCCAAAGTATCTATATGTAACCGACACGCGATATCCGTCCAGAACAAGCACTACTTCATAATATCCTGGATCAAGTTCAACTACCCTGTTTGATCTACCATAATCTTTTCCGTTAATGAAGATTCTCGCATTGCTCGGATCAGAGGAAATTGTAATCCTGGCAACCGGCCTTTCTTCAATCAGAGTGATTTTCGTCGATGAACTGGTTCCGGCAGCGAGATTGACATCTTTGCTGTCAGTTATATAGCCAGACTTCTCTACTCTGATCGTATGCCTCCCCGCATCAAGATCAACGGATAGCGGAGATCTGCCCACATAAACGTTATCTACAAAAACTGATGCATTTGTCGGCTCTGTTTCTATTGTCAGTCTGGCCTTCTTTGCATAAAGAGTGGCACTTACTTGTCTATCACCAGCAAGTGTTACGTTAGTAGAGAAATCTTCATAGCCATCTGCGGTTACTCTGACGGCGTAAGATCCCTCCCTCAAGGTAAGAGTAAGCGGAGTTCTGCCTTGATATGTTCCGTTTATGTAGACAAGGGCGTTCGAAGGTGAACTCGTTACGCTCAATCTGTACTCTTTCACTTGAGGAGTCAAGGTAATGGATTTCGAAATCGAGCGATCAAGAATGAAGTTTTCAGTGTATGTCTCGTATCCCGATCTCTCAATTCTCAAGTTCTTTGTTCCGCCTTCCAGAGTCACATTCAACGGGGATCTACCAATGTAAGCGTTATTCACATAAATATCTGCCCCTGAAGGACTCGTTATTACCGACAGTTGATAATTCTGAACCATAGAAGTCAGAGTGATAGACTTGGAAATATTACGATTCAGGACAAAAGTCTCTGTGTATGTCTGATATCCAGCCTTAGAAACGCTGATACTCTTCGTGCCTTCTTCCAAGGTGACATTCAGGGGTGTTCTTCCTACAAGCCTGCCATCAATATGCACAGTTGCATCGCTTGGGTTTGTGACAAGAGAGAATTGATACTCTTTTGCTAACTTCTGCAAATCAAGTCTTACATCCAGCGTTCTCCCACTTTCGATAGTGAACTGTCTGGTTTCGGTCCTGTAACCGTTCATGTATGCTGTGACCATGTGGTTCCCCACATCTAGGTCTATGTTAATGGGACTCCTGCCGACCATCTTTCCGTCAACATATACGGTTGCATTTGACGGAGTTGTGGTTATCCTCGCTCGTCCTGTGCTGGGCATCACATCCAGATAGAACCAGGCAGTGGAAACGGCATACTCCTGCTTATCAATAACAGGTATTACTTTTGAAACTACGAAGTCCTCCGCCCCTGAACTGGCCTTGGGGAAGATATCTCCTGCCTCAGCTCTCACCATCAAATCGTCAAGAAATCCAAGGTAAGACGTCGATGCAACAATCTGAAAGATCTCCTTTCCTCCACCTGTCTCACTCGTCAACTGAAGACGGTATCTCGTCGTAGCGTTCTCCGTTGGAAGAGTGTAGGTCACTCCAGCCTTGACGAAATTGCTGCGATCATAACCATTAGGGAATATCAGCTGGATTTCTCCATTTGGTGTGATATCGTATATCGCTATATATGCATCTTTATTGACTTTGAAGTAAGTCTTAACCTCTTCGCCTGAATAGTAAAGAGAACCGTTATCTCTGTCAAGCCAAATGGAAACCTCCAGCCCCCCCTGCGGCTTCTCCGGTACAATAATTACCTTCTGCATGTCATAAGTTACAATCCCAAATAGTGATACTGCCAAGAAAAAACTGAGAATAACCAGTATTGTTTTCTTCATAGATTATCCCTCCCATCATCAGATGCTAATTAGACTTGTCTTCATCAGACTCGTTCAACAAGTTGTTAGCGATGTCCCTTGATCTATTATACTTTTTGATGATCGCGATTATTAGAAGTGAAAGCACTGTACCGAAGATTAAACCATACGCACTTCTCAGCAGGCCTGTCCACAGAGGAACAGTAGCGTGGCAGAAGGTATTAACTATAGATACAGTTACAAGTGATCCACCTGCAGCAATTATCGGTCCGAGTTTCCCTTTGAGATCAAAAGAGAAGTGAATCATCACTGCCAGAAGCGGATATGCGAGCAATTCCTTGAAACGCGGACGGACTATGAGGACGTTGTCAAGATAGTCTCGCATTGTTCTTTCCACATCAAGCACAAAAGAGAAGTTCCCGCTTCTAAGGATGTAATAGACGGCTACCAGCCCCGCAAGAAGAACGACAAGTATATCTCCCCTAGAAACCTTTTTCGAAACGCTTCTACCAAAACCAGTGACAAAAAGCCAGAAGGGGAGGGCTACCAATGAGATCTTCACGCCTCTGAAGAGCTCCAGTCCATTCTGATAGGAGGCACCTACCATCGAGGCGTTGATTGCTATTCCGAGGAAGATCGAGAAGGAAAAGAAAAGAAGGAGACCCTTGATCACCCCGGTTTTCAAGGAAGAAACCCTCCGATATATGGCAAACTCACCGAAGACAGCGGCCGCGGGAAGACCAACAGTTGGAAACAACACGAATAACGCTGTAACAACAGCTGCAAGCAAAGGACTGACAGATAACAGGAGAACAAACACAAACAGGGATGCCAGCAAGGCGAACCTGGATGAACCAGTCCTTGGAGAAACTACTTCGGTCGAAACTAATCCCATTCCGTCGAGTATTCCATAAACTTGGGATACCAGCTCATCATAGTCAAAATCATTGTCGGGAGTCAAAAAGAGAAGTGCATCAATGCTCCTTTCCCTGACAGCTCTAAGGTACCTGGTCACTGCCTTGTCAACATCATAGTTTGGATACTCTTTCTTCTTCAGATTGTGCACTCGAAACACCAGAGATTTGTTCTCCCTTGCCCTCAGCACATCTAGGACATAATGGCCTCTTTCGTCAAACTCCATGTATCCCGTGTATGCGAAGTGATTGTCAAGAATCGATGCAAGCTCCGAGACTGTGTAAGGGGAGACTCCAGTAAGGATCATCGGGATCTGCAGAGCCAATATCTCCTCCAGCCTATGCCAGTCGTCTCTCAGATCCACCAGAATAACCGAAGACTCCAAATTCGAGACGTTCTCCAGATCTTCCACGTAAATCAGCTGCTTTGAAGGGACTGCGTCTACCGCCTTCTCTGTAATTACCACAGCATCGTTGTAGTTGAAATCCAGGGAAACTCTCCAGGGAATGTAGAACAAAGACAGAAGCAATCCGGAAATGAAGGCAACAACGACTATACCGTTGCCGAGTCTTAGTGCGCTCTTCTGTTTTTCGTTTCTTCGTCTTCTCTGAGACTTTCTAGGTCTAACGGGAACTTCCGCCAATACTTGTCTCTCCTCCCAATCAGAAGATAAAGAAATAATACTACACCGATGAGAAATGGAGAATACGGAAGCAAGAAGATAAGTCTCCACTTTAGAATCATAGACTCTAGACTCGATCCAAAAACCTTCGAAAAGGCTGCACTCATATCCCCTTCTTCTAAGAACTCTTCTGCGACGATCGTCAGATCAATATATGAATGCCTCTCCAGAATGTATCCAGCGAAGCTCGAAACAGCTCCATAGAAAACAGATTGGTCATCCTTATTAGGGTACCTTCTGTCAAACTCTGTGAAATCATAGAAGGCAACTCTGAGTATCGGAATTCTCGTCCTCGAATGAAGACTCTGAAAGCCTTCCGCCATTAATTCATGGTACCATACAGGAATCTCATTAGGAGTGAAGCCGATGCTCCTAAGGTACTCAAAGAAATAGACATGTGCGAGTTCATGTCTTGCGACTCCGGATCTATAGGAAGTCGTGTAAAGAAAGATCTGGTAGATTCCATTATCATCAATTGCTGCTGGCTGCTCATGGCCTTCGCCTTTGAGAATCGTAAGACTATACTTGACCGAAAAGCCGTATATCTGTGAGAGTTCAGCGTTTGCTTCTTCAATCTCTCTCCTGATCTCCACTTGACTGAATGTGTAGATCGAAATGAGAATGACCGTCAAAAGCAGAAGAGCTGACTTCATTTGAGTTTGACCAACACCTTCTCAAGGTCGTCGGGAAGTCCCGAAAGAATCTCGATCGTCTTTCCACCTTCCCAAATAAAGGAGAGTCTCGAACAGTGCAAGAAGTATCTTCTGAGCCCGGTCTCTTTCTTGAACTCCCTGTTGAACAATCTGTCTCCATAGACATCGTCCCCAACAACTGGATACCCGGCTTCGCTCAGCTGACGACGTATCTGGTGCTTCTTCCCTGTGTGAAGATCTATCCACAATAGTGAAACCGAGGCAAAACTCTTTTCAATTCTGAACGTCAATGACTCAGTGTGTTTCTCTCTCTCGGAAACAAGTCTTCCTTTAGCTTCCGGCACTCCTTTCACAAGCGTCTGGTAACCCTTTTCCATTCCTCGCAGCCTAAACAGTGATGACAACTCTCTAGCCGACTCTGGAGATTTGGCGAAGACTATTACTCCTGAGGTATGCTTATCGAGCCGGTGGACGGGCCGCGGCAAGAAACCTCTTGCCTCTCCATATGCCATGAGTCCTTCGACCAACGTTACAATCTGGATGCCTTTTCCGGGATGAACGGATATCCCCGCCGGTTTGTCGACCGCGATTATTGAATCGTCTTCGAATAGTATCTTAAGGGGAATCTCGTGAGGAATCAGTTCACGCGATTCTCTAAGACGCTTCAGTCTTGAAGGATCTCCAGAAAAACCTACTCGAACTAAATCTCCTATCTCAAGCCTGAAGGAGCCATCCTTGACTTTCTTCTCATTGACTTTCACATTTCCCTTTCTCAGCAACTTGTAGATAGATGACAACTTCAGGTCTGAGAGCTCCCTTCTCAAGAACCTGTCCAATCTCTCATAGAAGTTTTCTTTTGATACTCTGAATTCTCTATCTATCGATACCACTCCACTCAACATTAAGGGGGCCTTAAGCCCCCTTGAAAGACTCAGTCTTCAACTCCCAGACCTTTGCTGATACTTTCCACAATATCTCCTACCGTAGAGATGCTCTCAATCTGCTCATCTTCGACCTTAAAATCGAATTCATCTTCAAATGCCATCACCAGGTCGACCAGATCAAGAGAATCGGCACCGAGATCCTCTGTCAAACTGGAATCCATAGCGATTTCATCTTCTTCGACTCCAAGTTTCTCGGAAATTATGTTCTTCACTCTGTCGAAAACTTCATCGGCCGTCAAAGGATTTCCTCCCTTCGAATTCTGAAAATCGGAACAATTATATTAACCGAGAGCTTCAAAGTCAAACGGGTCTCGATTCCCAAAAGCATTCATTATTATATAATAATTTGAATGGCTTTACTTTCGGAGGTTTTCTATGAATATATTCGAAGTGATGAAAGAAGAGGTAACTGAACGAATCAAAACGACTCCAAAGGCGGCACTAATTCTCGGATCCGGCCTTGGCTATCTGACGGAACACTTCTCCGAACCAATAGCAATAGAGTATTCTGAAATTCCGGGATTTCCTCAAACAACCGTTGAAGGTCATTCTGGAAGATTGGTCTTCGGATACTTTCATGGTCTTCCCGTTGTAGCAATGGAGGGACGATTTCACTACTACGAGGGTCATAACATCAGAGATGTCACTTCTCCGGTGTATTTGTTCAAGGAGCTCGGAATAGAACATCTGCTGATTACGAATGCTGCGGGGGGCATAAATAGAAGCTTCTCTCCAGGAGATATCGTTGCAGTGACTGATGTAGTGAATTTCGGCTTTCGAAATCCTCTCAGGGGAGTCAATTACGAGCAATATGGCGTGAGATTTCCAGATATGTCGGAAATCGTAGACAGTCGCTGGCTGACGGACTTGAAAAACCGTCTTCAAAACACGGGGATAGAATTGAAGGAGGGAACTTATTGTTGGGCTCTTGGTCCAAATTATGAGACTCCGGCAGAGATAAGGGCCTTTGAGTTTTTCGGAGCAGATCTCGTTGGAATGTCGACAGTTCCAGAAGTAATCGCTGCCAGGCACTGCGGTATCAAGCTTCTTGTTCTATCCTGCGTTACGAATCTGGCATCGGGAATCCTGAAGGAGAAACTCTCCCATGCCGATGTTGTTAGCACGGCCAGAAGAATCAGACCAAAGTTCAGTTCTATAGTTCGATACGCCATCGAATCATTGTTGGAGAGCAAATGATGATCAGAAAAGCAAGCAGTGTTGTCTCATGTATTCAAAAAGCTGAAACCATCCTTGTAGCTGGCCACATAATGCCCGACGGAGACTGCATTTCTTCCGTGGTCTCGCTTTCGGTGGGTATTGAAAGATTCGGGAAGAAAGCCACACCCGCAATTGATTGGAAAATTCCACCGAACTTCAAAGTCTTTCCCTGGATAGAAAGGATCAAAGGTTTTGACGAGGAGATTCCTAAGCCAGACTTGATTATCGTGGTTGACGCATCATCACCGGACAGAATCGGAAGGTTTGAAAACTTCCTCGGAATGGGAGTTCCTTCGATAGTGATCGATCACCATGCAACAAACACATACTTCGCAAACGAATGCTGGGTAGACCCTTCATACTCGTCGACAGCTCAAATGATTCTCGATCTTCTGAGGCTTATGGATATTGAATATGACAGGGATCTTGCGTTGATGAATTACTTAGGGATTGCAACAGACACGGGATTCTTCAGATACTCAAACGTTGACAGCTCGGTGTTTCAAGCTGCTGCTGAGCTTGTTAGTTTGGGAGCCGATCCCGATTTCGTGGCAACAGCGATTCTCGAGACCCGAAAGATTGAGGAGCTATTTCTTGAAAGAGATGCTATTGATAACATCACGCTGCTTTCAAACAACAGATTTGCTTACTCATATCTGACATTGGCTGATTTTGAAAAGTATTCACTTACAGACGATGATTTCACGGGTTTCGTTGGAGAATTGAGATCAATAGAGAGCGTAGAAGTAGCTCTTTTTGCTTCAGAAGCCCGTTCAGGCGAGGCACACGTTTCACTTAGATCGAAGAAATACTTCGATGTCAGTGAGATTGCCGTTGCATTTGGCGGTGGAGGTCACCAGAAAGCTTCCGGCTTCACCCTCAAATACGAAGGTGACCTTAAGAGCGCGCTTTCCGAAGCAGTTCAAATGATTGACTCTCGACTGCAAAATGAAAGGACTTAAGCAATCAGCCTCGCTAGTAGCTGAATGAACTGCGTTATCGGCCACATTACTAGCTGTATTATGCCCATAAGTGAAAGCACTAGAAGTGTAAGTATTCCGTAGAGTTCATATTTCACCAGCCAATTGACCTGGTTCTCCGGAACAATCATTGTAACAATGTTTGCTCCGTCAAGAGGCGGAATTGGAATTAGGTTGAACAAGGCTGTATTGAGATCAATTACCATCATCCAGTACACTACATCGGCGATGTAGCTCAATGGAAATGAATTGGCGGCTTCCGGCATAAACGTGGAGTACTGGTGGAGACCCGAAAGGTAGAAAACTAGACCGGCAATAAGACCGATCGAAAAATTGGCAATAGAACCAGAAATCGCTGTGAGTATACCCTTGAAATATCCGGCTTTTCTCAGCTTCCAGTAGTTCACAGGGAAAGGTCGAGACCAGCCGAATTTGAAGAAGTAGTACATGAGCAGACCTACAGGGTCTATCCTTTTTATGAATCCGGGTCCTCCCCATTCGGGTTTCACCGCGTCGAATCTCTTCGCGGTTATGAAACGAAAATACTCGTGAGAGATTATGGCCACCGCTATGGCAGGGGTGAGGCTGAAGAAGTTCCTCATCATCTCAAGCATCATTATTCTCCCTTCCAGAGAGAACTACGGTTATCTCCCCTTTTGGCTGGATCGCCTTGAATCTCTCAACTACGTCAGAAAGACTGCCGAAATAACTCTCTTGAAAGAGTTTAGTCATCTCTCTCCCAACGAAGACCTCCCTATCGCCAACTATCTCAAGAAGCTCTCCTAAGGTATCTAGGAGCCGAAATGGAGACTCGAAGAAGACGATGACGCCGTCTCCATAAAGACCCTGAGCAATCTTCCTGAAAACCCTTCTGCGATTCTTGCCTCTTGGCAGAAACCCAAGAAAAGTGAAGTGAGTCCCCGGAAAGCCGCTTATCGCGAGTCCACATGAAACAGCACATGGGCCGGGCGCAACATCCACTTCGAAGCCTCTCTCACGACAAGTTTTGACGACATGAGCTCCCGGGTCCGAGATCACAGGCATACCGGCATCACTTGAAAGCGCTATTTGCTCTCCCTTGCTCAGACGATCAATTATTAACGGAACTCTTTCGTCCTGATTATGCATGTTCAGAGACAGAACAACCTTCTTATCTATTCCCATAGAAGAAAGCAAAGACCTCATCCTTCTAGTGTCTTCGGCGAGAATCAGGTCTGCCTCTTCCAGAATTTTCTTTCCTCTTATGGTCATATCCTCTAGATTTCCTATAGGTGTTCCCACAATCCAAAGCTTCCCTTTTTCAGCAGTCACTTTGAACCTCCCAAAGGAGACTTTGAAGCCATTCCGCACCTTCTCGGAAACCCATCTGGGGTCTCTCTCTTCTTTGCATAGACTATCATGAACCGGATAGATCCGTCTGATAGACAGTACTCCTTCTCCTGCAACAGGCCAAGACCTAGTTTCTCTTCAGCAACGCGTGAGAATACCCTCTCCTCACACCATCCCGGTCCTTTGTAAAGATATACGATGCCTCCGGTTTTCACAAGAGGAGTTGCCAGTTCCAAAGAAGTATCGCATCTGGCGACAGCTCTCATGAACGCTGCATCGAACTTCTCTCTTTCTTCCAGCGCCAATTCCTCCGCTCTTGCTGTTTTCACAACGACGTTCTTCAGTTCCAGCTCATGGGCAAATCTCTCGATCTCCTTTGTCTTCTTCGCAATAGAGTCTACCAATACCCATTCCGCTTCTGGAAAGGCAATTGCCAAGACAAGACCGGGAATCCCGCCGCCACTTCCAATATCCACGAAGCGACCCCTAAATGTTGAATCGCAGAATGGTTTTAGAGAATCCTCCACGTGTACAATCATAGCGCTCTCGAAGTCTCTAACAGACGTAAGGTTGTGTTGAGAAGATGTTATTAGCTCCAGAAGCCTTGTTAGTTTGATGCGACTAGGCGGGTCGATCTGCTCATTCAGGAAACACATGTGCTATTCCTTTTCTATGCAAGCGTAAGCCTCGTGATTATGAATTGATTCCTGGCTTATTACTTCGATTCTATACCAATCGATGCGGTCATCTTCTTGCAGAAACAGAACTACCTCCCGAGAAAGGTCTTCAACAAATCGGGGGTTATCGAAAGAGTGCTCGGTAATGTATTTCTCGTCTTCTCTCTTGAGAAGAGAGAAGATCGGAGCGCTCGCAGATTTCTCGACATACTCGATTATCTCTTCTATCCATACGAGGGAGTTCATTCGAACGGAAACGAACACCTCGGCTCTCTGATTGTGAGCTCCTCTATCGCTGATTTCTTTAGAACAGGGACAGACAGTCATCACCGGAACCTTAACTCCGAGCACAAAATCGAACTCTCCATCCTTCGTTGTGGAAAACGAACAGCCAAACGAGCTGAAACTCTCACTGCCGCTTATAGGAGCCTTCTTTCTTATGAAGTATGGAAATTGCACCTTGATGTGCGCAACATCTGCCCTAAGTGAATCTCTAATGTCGTTCAGAATCGATTCCATGTTTTTCGGCGTGATTTTCTTGTGATGTCTTTCAAGAACCTCAACGAATCTCGACATATGTGTGCCTCGAAAATCCGTCGGAAGATCCACAAAGAGATCGAAATTGCCTACCGTATGCTGTGTTCCAAATTCCCTATCCAAAACCACGATGGGATATTCAATTGACTTTATCCCGACCATGTTGATTCTGATGTTTCTCTTGTCCCTCTCATTCTGTACGTCTCTCAAGATCAACACCCCTTGAATCTGCTCTTTCGAAGAGGTATAATCAGCTAAGTGGAGGCGTATCCTAATTGGCTAAGGAGCCGGTCTTGAAAATCGGTGGGGTTGACGCCCCTTGTGGGTTCGAGTCCCACCGCCTCCGCCAGAACCGGGGATTCCCCGGTTATTTTCTTAATGGCCCAAAATCAGATAATGGCCATATTGTGAGCATAGGACTCCCAATTATAGCTTCCTCTGGCACAAAACCGAAATACCTGCTGTCAAAGCTGTTGGTAGAGTTATCCCCCATCATGAATCTAAACCCTTCCGGAACAATAACCTTTACCTCTCCCGTTGCAGGATCTTGCTGAATATACTTTTCCAGACCGAGCGGTTGCAACACCGTATCGTAGAACTCCGCGTACTCAATAAGCCCCTTGTATGCCTGATACAATCTGTAATATGGCGAAAACCTCACCGAAGGGTCATCCGGGTGAGCCAACCCAAAGAAGAACATCGGATCATAAAAGACCCCTTCCCTGACATATCGCCTTTCCTCCAGCGAAGGAGGAATGTCTCCATTAACGTACAACTGGTAAACTGGATTAGCAGCAGTATAGTCTGGAGCCCTCTTGAGTTCAAGAACATCACCGGGCTTTCCAACCAACCGCTTCACGTATTTCACGTGGCCCCTATATTCTGCGGGTGCGAAGAAATCCATAAACTTGTCGAAGGCCCTGAGATACTTCTGAGACTCGATGTCTACGTAAGGTGTCCAGAATACGACGATATCTCCGTAATCAGGCTGTCTGTATTCGTATGTGATCTTCTCCACAAATAACCTGGCGGGAGGATTTATGGTAGGTATCATAGAACCCGTCGGAACTAGCATAGTCTCAAAAACAAACAGACGAATTATCGTTCCAAAGACAACCGCGTAAAGAATCGCCTTTCCCCACTCCTTCACTTCGTGGAGAAAGCGCGATCCCTTTTTGTCAGAGGCCTTTTCCGACTTCTTAGCAGACACTAGGCCTCAGTCCCTTTTCTCTTTTATCTTTACCTTACCCTGCACGTCTCTAATGTAGTAGATCTTCGCTCTCCTAACTTTTCCTCTTCTCAGAACCTCAATCTTTTCAAGAGAAGGACTTGTAAATGGGAAAATCCTTTCTACGCCAACTCCTGCAGCCCCCACTCTTCTAACAGTAAACGACTTGCCCGTTCCACTGCCCCTGATGCCCATAACAATACCTTCAAAGGCCTGTATCCTTTCCTTGTTCCCTTCTCTTATTCTTACGCTTACCCGTACAGTATCGCCCGGGCCAATCTGTGGAAGATCTTCTCTCAAATGTTCGTTTTCCAGAGATCTTATGTACTGATCCATCTTAATCCCTCCTAACTTCTACTGTATCCTCGTGAATTAATCTGTCTAATATTATCGCAACCGCCGCCCTGACCGAGAGATGATTGAAATCCGAATCTGCTCTCAGCGGCTCAAGCGAATAGTCGCAAGTCTTCTCAATTTCTTTGGGCAAGCCCCAACTTGTTCCAAAAAGAAGAAGATGAGGTTTCTCACTTGATATGATAACCTTCCTCATTTCCTCATAAGTTAGTCTGTCTGTTCCCTTCTTGGCCGAAGTGAATATAAGAACCGGTTTCTTACCCTCAATCCTATCGATTTCTTCAATAACGTCTTCGATGTACGACGCCCTCTTAACAACAGTAAGGGCCTCACTTCTACTAGGATTGTA
Organism: Mesotoga sp. Brook.08.YT.4.2.5.2.; assembly: GCF_003351125.1. Classification (NCBI taxonomy): domain Bacteria; kingdom Thermotogati; phylum Thermotogota; class Thermotogae; order Kosmotogales; family Kosmotogaceae; genus Mesotoga; species Mesotoga sp. Brook.08.YT.4.2.5.2. Next base: position 47,893 of record NZ_JPGZ01000006.1, on the reverse strand, counting down.
CTCTCTTCCGAACTCCTCAAGCCAGTAATTAAGAACATTATCTACTATTTCTCTCTGCGCGGGAAGATTGCTCACTACGAAGTAGCCTTTGATGTTGTACGTTCTGCATGTTCGGGCAATATCGTGCACATCGAGATTAGTAACCGCGCTGGAAACGATATTTCCATGCCTACCCAAAACTGGGTAGTGAATTAGAGCAAGGTATATGTTATTCAGCATCTCTTTTCAGCTCCTTGAAGAGCGCAAGCAAGGCCTTCTTATCCGTCAAATCGAAATCATGCTTCAAAAAGACATCCGGTCTTCTCTCCATAGTCCTCTTCAAACTCTCGATCCTTCTGTAAATCTCTATCATCTCATGATTCCCGCTAAGGAGCTCGTCGGGCACCTTCATACCGTTCAGTTCTCTCGGTCTTGTGTAATGAGGATGATCAAGGAGTTCAGAGAAGAATGAATCGTTTATCACCGACTCCATATCCCCCACCACACCGGGCACAAATCTTGAGATAGCCTCTATCATGAGCATTGCAGGAACTTCTCCACCGCTAAGTACGAAGTCTCCCACCGAAAGCTCTTCGTCAACTACATTCATAACTCTTTCGTCTATTCCCTCATATCGACCACAGATGAAGGCAATACTTTCTAACCTACTTAGTTCCTGAGCCTTGTTATTGTCAAAGGCCTTACCCTGAGGAGATGCATAGATTACGTAGGGTTTGGTTCCTTCGTCGGACAGACTCTCAACTGCTTTCAGAATTGGTTCGGCCTTCATTACTAGACCGCTTCCCCCTCCAAAAGGGTAGTCGTCGGTGGTCCTGTGACGATCCTCCGTGAAATCTCTTATATCGACGGCTCTAAAGAATATAATCTCTCTTTCTATTGCTCGAGATATGACTCCCCAGCTGAAAACCGTTTCAAAGAGCCGTGGAAAGATCGTCAAGACGTAGATTCTCATCCAGACTTAACCTCTTCAAATTCCATAGTCTTCGCTACTATAGCCTTCCCATCTAGATTCAACTCGACAATGTAATCCTTTATTAGAGGTATCAGCTCTTCCTTCACGGTTAAGTCCTTCTGATCTCGAACAACAACCATAACATCGTTTGCGCCGGTGTCGATGATGTCGTTCACCATACCAATAAGTCGACCTTTTTCATCGTAGACACTGCAACCAAGAATCTGGAAGTAGTAATACTCTCCCTCTCCAAGTTCAGGCAAGGCCTGCCTTTCAATATATATGTGGAAGCCCACAAACCTCTCTGCCTGAACCATCGAGTCAACACCGTCAAAGTGAACAATCCATCCCTTTGGTGCTTTCCTGACTCCGTCTAGAGATACTCTAAGGAGAGATCCCGTTTTCTCGTTGTACAGTAAGACATCCTCGATACCTCTGAACACTTCTTCGTCTTCTAGAGAAATCTTGGCCTTCATCTCGCCCCGAAGACCGTGTGGCTTGACTATCCTTCCCACAGGGATCATGTCCTCAGAAAGGCCACCTCTCAAATCGCTCATCGAACCACCTTTAGGATGAAACTCTCCTTCGACGAGCCTGCGAGAGCATTGAGAAGAACATTCACTGACTTTATGGTTCTGCCATCTTTCCCGATTATCTGGCCGACATCTTCTTCTGCAGCACTTATTTCAAAGACCGTGTTTCCGTTTTCGTCAGTTGTCTGATCTACTGCAATCTGATCAGGGTTTCTAACTATTCCCTTCAGAATATGTTCAAGCACTTCCTTCATTACTCCGTTTTCTCTCCTGACTCTTTTACGAATTTGAGTTCATGAACCTTCTTCATAACTCCAAACTTTGCGAGAATAGATCTCGCGGTTTCCGTTGGTTGCGCACCCTTCATAATCCATTCTACGGCCTTGTCGACATCAACACTCATAATTCCCGGATCCCTGATGGGATCATAGAAACCTAGAGAGTCAATATATGCTCCGTCTCTACGTTTCTGAGAATCTACCACGACAAGCCTGTAAAACGGCCTGTTTCTTCTACCCATTCTTGTTAGCCTTATTCTTACCATTCTTTGCGTACACCTCCTGATTCTTTACTATCTAAAATGGAAATCCTTTCATACTTTTGAACAGCTTTCCCTTCTTTCCGAACTGCTTCATCATGCTTCTCATCTGATCATATGACTTCAAGAGCTTGTTCACATCCTGGATAGTCGTACCGCTGCCTCTTGCAACCCTTTGTTTTCTTGAGTAGTTCAGAAGCTTGGGGTTTCTCCTCTCTTTCGAGGTCATTGAGCTTATAATCGCTTCCGTTCGCTTCATGCTTTTCTCGCTTCCCGCAAGATCCACATCTTTGGGTGCTCCGGGAATCATTTCCATGATGTCTGCTATGGAACCCAGCTTCTTCACTTCCTTAAGCTGGTTTAGAAAGTCCTCAAGATCGAACTTGTTCTTGAGAAACTTCTCTTCCATCTCTTTTGCCTTTTCCTCGTCTATGTTCGACTGCAGTTTATCTATTAGTGATAGTACGTCTCCCATGCCAAGTATTCGACCGGTCACTCTGTCTGGATAGAAAGTCTCAATCCCATCGGGCTTCTCGGAAATCCCTATGAACTTGACCGGTCTGCCCGTCACATGCCGTATCGATAGAATCACTCCGCCTCTGGCATCTCCATCTAGCTTCGTCACAACGAACCCCGACAGCTCAAGCGCTTCATTAAATGCCTTTGCAGAATTCACTGCATCCTGACCAGTCATCGCGTCAACAACCATTAGGATCTCGTCGGGCTTGACCGTGGCAACGATCTCTCTGAGTTCACTCATCATTGTTTCATCTATATGAAGCCGTCCGGCCGTATCTAGAATTACCACATCGTTAATATTCTTTACTGCCTGCTGAACCGCTTCCTTAGCAATTCTCACCGGATTCTTTCTTTCGCCGGTGAAAACGGGCAAATCTATCTGCTTTCCGAGCTGAATAAGCTGATCAATAGCAGCCGGTCTGTAAACATCTGCTGCAACAAGGAGAGGTTTCTTGCCTTCCTTTCTCAGTAGAGCACCGAGCTTGGCAGTAGTCGTCGTCTTTCCGCTGCCCTGAAGACCTACCATCATGATTATGGCAGGCTGACTAGAAAGCCTCAACGGAACCGACTTCTCACCAAGCATCTTGATCAGCTCATCCCTAACGATCTTTATGAACTGTTGATCCGGTGTGAAAGACTTCAGCACCTCTTCGCCAAGAGCCTTTTCTGTTACCCCTCCTATAAACTCTTTGACAACCTTGTAGTTAACATCGGCTTCTAGGAGCGATAGCTTAACTTGCTTAACGGCGTCTTCTATATTCTTTTCCGAGATCCTTCCTTTTCCACTCAGCAGCTTAAATGCTCTGCCGAGTTTGTCCTGGAGATTCTCAAACATCTAAACACCTCCGCAGCCTGAAAAGTATACAACGGGCCGGCGCAAGAATGTTGAACTTATCTGAACAACAACTGCGATTATCATCTACTTATATTAATTTTTAATTACCACTCTAATATCAATATACTTAATTCACCTATGTACTTGCGAATAATTTCTTAAGCAATACTATCATTCACCAAATGGCGAAGAGGCTAAACATTATTCTAAAGAAGATTATGGCATCGAAGCGGCGCGTGCTATCTAGTCAGATGAATTAAGTTCTCTGTAACAATCCCTGCAGACGGCTATATATTTCTCCATTCCACCCACATCTATCTCACTATCTATCGAACCCGAAATCCTGTGCGTAACGGTTGCATTGTACTCGCCACACCTGTGGCATACGGCCTTCTTTTTGACGACTTCATCTGCAGCCGCCATCAAACTTGCAGTGACGGTAAAAGGCCTGTGTTTGAAACTGAGATCTAGCCCCACACAGAAGACATCAATCCCGCTAAATACTATCTCTTCCACTACCTCTAGCAGACTTTGATCGAAAAAGTTAGTCTCATCTATGAAAATCGCGTCGAGCTTCTCCTTTTCCAGTGAAACGATTTCTCGGATTTTTGAAGAGTCTTCCACGTTAATGGCCTCTGCCATCTGTCCCGAGTGACTAACCACATGATTAGAGGAGTATCTGTTATCAATTATCGGCTTGAAAACCTTTATTCTCTTTCTTCCAAGTGTATATATCTCTATCATGGATAGAAGTGTCGAAGTCTTCCCGGAATACATTGGTCCCGCAACAACTGTTAGTTTCCCAGACATATGCTCAACCCCTTATAGAGTTATCAATGACAGCTCTCTTATGAAGCACGAACTGCTCTAGCGTTCGTTCCTGATAGCAGAACTCGCTGCTGATCTCAACGGCCTCTCTTATGGCGCCATCGATGGCCCTTCCAGCAAGAATCATGATCGACAAGATCGCTCCAAACAAATCCCCGCTGCCGAAACGACTCTCACCGATTCTACGGGGTTTGTAATCATGTCCCCCGTAAGAGGCTCCTTTTGAGGATGCCTTAGTAATCACTCTCCTGTCTTTCTTGTCAAAGGCCATATAATCATTGGCGAGAATAAGATCGTACAACGAAAGTCCCCCGTTCCCCCTATATTCGTGCCCAGGAGAAGGATCGAGCACCTTCAAACGTGACTTAATGGCGCTCGCCGTCGCAGCAGCCGACTGGCCTATCTCTAGAGTACTGTAAATGAGATCAAACTCCTCTTTTAGCAAAATGCCGATCAGCTCTTCTTCAATACCGACTATCGACGGCTTTTCCACGGCGAGAACTTCATTCTTCCTAAAAAGAAACTTTCCTCTTGAACACTCTGATCTAATTGGGATAGAATTGAACTCCCATTGGCTCGATTCACCAGGGCCAAAACAGCTCAGAAAAAGGACATCAACACCTAACAAGGAAAGGCAGTTTGCCACATTGAAGCCCGATCCTCCAGTAGCCTGGATTATTCTGGCATTGTGGCCACTGCCTGAGACCTCAATATCCTCTAGATATCCGCCGACAACAAGAGCCCGTGCCCTACTTCGTTCTGTAGAGTCTGTCACCTGCATCTCCTAATCCAGGAATGATATAGGCATGATCATTCAGTTTTTCATCAAGAGCTGCGGTAAAGACCTTCACATCCGGATGATTCTTCTGTATGAAACTAACTCCTTCGGGAGCTGCAATCAAACACATCAAAGAGATCTGTTTCCCTCCTGCTTTCTTGACCAGTTTAAGGGCCCAAGATGACGAAACACCCGTTGCCAGCATTGGATCCAGCACAAATATCTGAGTCGTTTCGTCGATCTTTGGCAGTTTTGAGTAATACTCAACGGGTTGAATCGTGTCGGGATCTCTGTATATGCCAATATAACCGACTGATGCGTTAGGCATTAGGGAGAGAACGCCCTCAACCATGCCCAATCCAGCTCTAAGAATCGGAACAACAGTCACCTTCTTATCTTCGATACTTTGACCGATCATCTTCACGAGTGGAGTAGTTATCTCTTTCTCAAAAGTTGGAATATGCCTTGTAGCCTCATAAGTAAGTAACAGAGTGATCTCTTTCAGGAGTTCCCTAAACTCCTTTGGACCGGTTTGATCATCTCTCATTATTCCTAGCTTGTGCTGAATGAGCGGATGGTTAACTATCGTGAGCTGATCAAACACCTGCATCACTCCTGTGAACAAGATCCGGGTAGAGCGGGAATTTCTCAGCCAAAGCCTTGACCTCTTCACTTATCTCTCTCACCTTTGTCTGAGATATCTCTCCCTTATCTCCTTCTATGCTCTTAAGGACTCTGATTATCAAGTCCGCAATAATTGGCATTTCCTTCTCAGTCATTCCCCTTGTAGTAACCGCAGGGGTTCCAATTCTTATGCCACTGGTTACGAAAGGAGATCTTGTCTCCCTAGGTATTGTGTTCTTATTAACCGTAATGTCAGCCTTTTCAAGTGCTTTCTCGGCAGACTTACCGGTGACATTTATTGGAGTCAAATCTACCAGGAAGAGATGTGTATCCGTCCCTCCCGAGACTATCCTTAGACCTTTCTCTACAAGAGACTTCGCCAAATAACGAGTATTCTCGACAATACTCTGCTGATAGACTTTGAATTCATCTCTGAGAGCCTCTCCAAATGATACTGCTTTCGAGGCGATTACGTGCATCAGTGGACCGCCCTGAGTTCCCGGGAACACCATCTTGTCAACCGCTTTGGCGATTTCTTCACTATTGGTAAGTATCATTCCACCCCGAGGTCCTCTCAATGTCTTGTGAGTAGTAGTGGTTACTATATGGGCGAAATCAAGCGGGTTGGGATGAATTCCTGCCGCTACCAAGCCGGCAAAATGCGCCATGTCAACCATCAGCACTGCACCGACTTCATCGGCGATCTCCCTGAACTTCTTGAAATCGATTATTCTAGAATAAGCACTCCCGCCAGCCACAATTACTGAAGGCTTCGACTCGAGGGCAATTCTTCTGACTTCTTTGTAATCGATTACCTCACTCTCCTCATCAACTCCATAAGCGACAACGTTGAAAAGCTTTCCAGAAAAGTTTACCGCTGATCCGTGGGTGAGGTGGCCCCCGTGACTAAGAGACATTCCCATTATAGTATCGCCCGGTTTGGCAATAGCCAGATAGGCAGCCATGTTTGCCTGGGAGCCCGAGTGAGGCTGAACGTTTGAAAACCCCGCATCGAAGAGCTTTTTGGCTCTCTCTCGTGCAAGCTCCTCGACCTCGTCGACAAAAACACAGCCTCCGTAGTATCTTTTGGACGGGTAACCTTCCGCATATTTGTTTGTCATCACTGATCCCATCGCCTCCATGACGGCTTTAGAGACGAAATTCTCAGAAGCGATCAGTTCGAGCCCATTTCTTTGTCTATCAAGCTCTTTGACCATAATATCGAATACTTGTCTATCGGTTCTCTCCAAAGATTCCCACATGCAAAAAACCTCCTAACGATTCTATTCAAACATCTTCTTCAACGAAACATCGTATGGTGCACGAGCAATTCCCTTTTCAGTAATTATCCCGGTTATAAGGCTTGATGGAGTAATATCAAATGCAGGGTTGAAACACTTGACACCCTCGGGGGCTATCTGATAATCCCCAATTTGCGTTATCTCAAGATGGCTTCTCTCCTCTATCGGAATCCCATCACCACTTTTGGTCAGAAGATCCACTGTGCTCAGCGGTGCAACAATGTAGAAAGGAATCCCGTGTTTTTGAGCAAGAATGGCAACCGAATAGGTTCCGATCTTGTTTGCCGTATCACCGTTAGCGGCGATCCTATCTGCCCCGACCAACACTAGATCGACTAACCCCTTCTTCATAACCCATCCTGCCATATTGTCGCAGATAAGAGTAACATCGATTCCTGATTTCATAAGCTCCCAAGCCGTCAGCCTAGCCCCTTGGAGATACGGTCGAGTCTCATCGGCATAAACCGATATCTTTTTGCCTTGCTCCACGGCCGCCCTCATCACACCTAGTGCCGTTCCATAATCCACAGTCGCGAGTGCTCCTGCGTTGCAGTGAGTAAGTATTCCGTCACCGTCTCTCACAACAGTTGCACCGTTTTTCCCAATCGTCATATTGATCTCAATATCTTCCTCTGCTATAGCAAGCGCTTCGCTCTCAAGACTCTCTACTAACCTTTTTCTATCTAATTCACGAAGGGTGTTGAGTGTCTTTTCCATTCTGTTGAGAGCCCAGAAAAGATTTACGGCCGTAGGTCTGCTTTCTGAGAGCCTTCTCTTCACCAAATCCATATGGTCGAAGAACACTTCCTTAGAGCTTGCCAGAACCTCTTTAGCACCAAGGAGATAACCAAATGCCGCGCTTGCTCCTATCGCAGGGGCTCCTCGGATAACCATATCCCTTATCGCATGATACACGTCTTCGTGGGTTTGGCATTCAACATACTTTTCAACTGAAGGTAGTTTTCTTTGGTCTATTAGTATCAGTCGATCTTCTTTCCATTCAAGCGTTATACTCTTGAACTTTCCCACTAGATATTCACCCTCTTAACGATCTCTTTCACCGTTGAGCGGTATGCGACTTCAAGTTCAGACCCTCTCATGTGAGTAACGATGCTTTTGCCGTTGTCCGAAAAACCTACTAGCGTAGGATCGAAGGGGAGCGACCCTAAAAGGGGGATGCTGAAGAGGGTCTCGAGATTCTTACCTCCACCTTCTCCAAATAACTTCGTGATTTCTCCACAGTGCGGGCATCTCATATATGACATGTTTTCCACAATTCCCAGTGGGTTCCTGTGCATTGTCTCTACCAGATTGATCGCTCTCTTCACATCCTGAACTGCAACGGCTTGAGGTGTAGTAACTACAAGCGCCATTATATCAGGAAGATTCTGAAGAACTGTCAAAGGCTCGTCACCGGTACCTGGAGGAGAGTCAATTACGAGGAAGTCGAGCTCTCCCCACGCAACATCACCAAGAAACTGATAGATCGCCGTTGTCTTCATTGGACCACGCCAAATAACCGGAGCATCTTCTTCAACGAAACTTGAAATGCTTATTACCTTAAGATTTGGTAGAACTTCGGGAGGAAAAATCTGTCCTTCTACGACTTCGGGCTGCTTTTTCAGACCTACCATCCTGGCAACGTTTGGTCCATGAAGATCAATATCCATCAGACCCGTCTTGAAGCCTTCATCCGCAAGAGCCAGCGCCAGATTAACCGCGACCGTCGACTTGCCAACTCCGCCTTTACCTGACATCACTAGTATTTTGTTCTTTATTGACTTAACGTTTTCTCTTATGCTTTCCATCCTCTCAGCCATCTCTTGTGGATTCACTTCTCTTCACCTTCATAGTCAATCTTCATTGACATTTTCGCTGTCTTATTTAGCATTGCCGAGACGGAGCAATATCTTTCCTGAGAAAGGACAACTGCCTTTTCAATCTTATCCTTCGGCAGATCTTTGCCCGAAAAGTGATACACGAGTTCGATACTCGTGAAAACCTTCGGATGTTCCTTCGCATACTCATAGTTTGCAGAAATCCAGTACTCGTAATCTGTAACCTTCATCTTGGAAAGAATCGAAACAACATCCATTGAAGTGCAACCCATCAAGGCAGCTATTACCGTCTCCATTGGAGTCGGTGCCGATCCATCGCCTCCAGAACTTTCCTTTGCATCCATATGTATGTCATGGCCAGAAGGAGTCTTCGCGTAGAAGGCCATCTTCCCTATTCTCTTAGCAGAGTATTCCATTGTCTCATCCCCTCTCAAAAAAAAAGGGCCTAAGCCCCTTTTAATTTCCGTTCAGTGCCGATTTGGCAATCTCGCAATACTCCCTAAACGTATTGAAGTCATTAACTGCAAGGTCAGCAAGCATCTTTCTGTTGATGTTCACACCGGCCAATTTCAAACCGTGAATGAGATCGTTGTACTTCGTACCGGCAATTCTAGCACCAGCATTTATCCTGGTTATCCATAGCTTTCGGAAATCTCTCTTTCTGATCTTCCTTCCAGCATATGCGTAGACTCCAGATCTTATGTAATACTGCTTTGCAAGTCTGTATCTTCTGCTCAACGCACCTCTATAGCCTTTCGCGGCCTTCAAGTATTTCAGCTTTTTCTTTTTGGAGTTCACTCCACCTTTTACTCGCATCTAAATCTCACCTCTCAGAAGGGTCAAATGCCCAGGCTTTTCTTTACTTTCTTCTCGTATCCGCCTTCGACCAATTTCCATTTTCGGGCCTCTCGGCGGCTGCTTTCGCTCTTCTTACCGGTATTATGACCAGTTCCAGACTGGTTTCTCATTATCTTTCCACTACCGGTTACCTTATATCTTTTCGCACTTGCCTTATGAGTCTTCATCTTTACTTTGTTGCCCATTATCTTTACCTCCTTGAGGAGCTGCCTTTGGCTTAAGAATCATCCACATATCTCTTCCCTCCAACTTTGGAGGACGGTCGATATCGGAAATTAGTTGAAGCTGGTCTGCAACTCTTTCGAGAATCTCTCTCCCTTTATCTGAAAAGACGATCTCCCTTCCTCTGAACATTATGACCACCCTAACTTTGCTTCCCTTTTCAAGAAACTCTTTGATCCTGTTCGTCTTCGTCTGGAAATCGTGCTCATCGATCCTGATCCTGAATTTCATTTCTTTGAGTTGAGACTGTTTCGTCTTCTTCTTTGCTTCCTTCTTGCGCTTGTCCTTTTCGTATTTATACTTACCGTAGTCCATAATTCTTGCTACAGGAGGATTTGCTGATGGAGCAACAAGAACCAGATCGAGTCCTTTTTCTCTTGCGATTCTCAATGCCTCCGTTGTCTGTACTACTCCAAGCTGTTCTCCGTCAATGTCAACGAGTCTAACAGTCTTCGTCATTATTTCGTTGTTTTTCGGTGTTGAATCACCTCTTACGATACTACATCACCTCTCATAAAAAAATTGGCGGAACAACCCGCCATGTCAATAACCAGTTTTCAAGCTATTGACCCCTCAACCTTTGGGCGGGGGTGGGAGAAGATCTCCACTTAATACTACTTTCTGGTGAGCCGTGCAGGGATCGAACCTGCAACCTATTGATTAAGAATCAATCGCTCTGCCTGCTGAGCTAACGGCCCACTGACGGTATTTATTGTATCCCATGCGAATGAACCTGTCAACCGGGTTTCAACGATAAAGGTCATTCCTGAAGTTAGAAAAATACCCGTGTGAATCGCGGGTTTCACTGTACCGGTACTTCTTCACAAGCTTGGTATCAATATCGGTAGAAGCGAAGCCTTCTGCACCACCGCAATCTACAAGAATTTCGCCTGAGGGAGACACAATTCTGCTCTCTCCGACGAAGTTAATCGATCTACCGACTCCACATTGGCTTGCAGCAACGACAAAACATGCGTTTTCTATCGCACGAGCTCTCGTTGCAACATCGAAAATCGTTCTTCTCTCTCTCCCAAAAGCGAAGGGAATCAATAGAATCTCTGCTCCATTCAAACAGAGTTTTCTTGAGATTTCGGGGAATCCTACTTCGTAGCACATCAGCACTCCGAAACTGACTCCAGAATACTCGAATGACCTGAATTCGCTTCCAGGAGTGAAGACCTTTTTCTCGTCTCGAAAGAGATGAGTCTTGTTGTAGTAGATTGGTTCGAGGTACGGAAACATTATCACAGTGGAATTGAAAACGACCCCATCCTTTCTGTTGACCATCCCACCTACTATGGCGATATCGTTATAATCCGCAAGTGCAGACAGAACTTCCACGGTTTCTTCTTGCATCTCAATCGCGTTGTTCACTGTGGTCTCGTCCGTTCCGTATCCACTATTGAACATCTCGGGAAGGAGCACTAGATCCACTTCTTCTTCTACTAGATTCTCTATGTAGTTAGTCGCTCTCTCAAGGTTTTCTCCAGGTTCATCGTTATACGCTCTAAACTGCACGATTCCGATTCTTACTTTACCTGCACTACTCATTACTGTCTTCACCACCCTGCATAAAAGGGTTCTTAGCCAAAGGTTTGAAAATCCTTCTGACATCCTGCGCAGCAACTAGCAGCATTAGTACCACCGTAAGAACGATTCCACTATTCCCCAGCCGAAAATAAGCTATTCTTCCCATAGCAACTCCTACCAGAATCCAGTATCCCAGCGAGAAGACCACTGCCAGCAGTCTTTTCTGGTGAAGTAAGCCGTAAAAGCCAGACACACCTTGAGCCGCAACCAGAATCATGACCTCGGTTCTGTAGATTGTGCCGGTTGTATCATGAAAGTAGCCGAATATGAGAACCACATAGAAAAGAATCATCGTGAGATTCTGTATTCTAGCCACTCGATCCGTCTTGTTTCCGAGAATCATTCCCGGAAGGATTACTAACACGGCTATCACCGAGTCTAAGAATTGGTAATTGAGAAATGGCATCAGGAAAAGCGGAACAAGCGAGAAAAGTATCCTATAAAGCATCAGTAACCGTTATCTTCAAGCCACTTCTGGGCCTTTTCCTTCGACTCCTGTCCTTGAGCAACAAAAGCCGGTTGCAGATCCAACTCAACAACCCTTTTGTAGTACTGCGCCGCCAGATCTTTCTTTTTCCATACTTCATACAGAACGGCCAGCTCGTAGTAGCTGTTGATGTATTCAGGATCATTTTCAATGGCCTTCAGGAATCGTTCTTCCGACTTTCCGTAATTTCGGTATGGCCAGGGAGTATCCCTATCTCTCATGCCTTTAGCAATAAACGGAAACGGGCTGTCGGGCATCAGTTCCATAGCTTTGTCAATACTCTTGTCGAAGTCAGATATCAGGAACATCGACTGGATTATGCCTGCCATTTGTGCCAGCTGACCGATTGCCGCCCCTTTCACGTAATATGCCATTCCGTAAGAGGCATCCATCTCTATAGCCTTCTCGGCAAGCTCTCTTGCCTTCTTATAATGAGTCTCTCTCGATTTCTTGTCTTCGATCCAGTTCGCGTATTCTCTGTGCGAATCAGCTAGCAAAGTAAGAATCTCTATGTTTCCCATGTCCTCCAACTCAAGCTTTCCTATGAACGCTGACATCATCTCTACATTCTCTAAAGCTCTTATTCCAACGAATTCAGAATACAGAGTCTCATAATCAGAAGCGAGGATCATGACTGAACACACGATCAAAAATACAACTGTAAGCAGTTTCTTCATGTAAAGGTACACCTCCCAAAGAAGATTGTATGATAGGAATATTATATAACTACATGATCAAAAGATGCCGGAGGAAGTTTGATGGATAAATTTCTAGTGGTTAGATATGGAGAAATCGCCCTTAAGCAAGGAAACAGGAAGTTGTTTGAGAAAACCCTGGTGAACAACATTAAGAGACAGCTTGGAAGCTCCACAGTAGAAAGAATCAGAGGGCGAATCATTGTTTCGGTACCCTCCGAGAGACTCAAAGCTGCTACAGAAGTTGCGTCAAGAACATTCGGAATTCAGAACTTCAGTGTCGGCACATGGACTTCATATGATCTGGAGGACATCTATCGAACTTCCGTTGACCTCGCTCATGAAGAGATTATGAGAGGAAGAAGAACCTTCAAGGTTGAAACAAGGAGGCTGGACAAGAGATTCCCGCTTAAGAGCATTGAACTGAACCCTTTAGTAGGTGAGCGGATTCTTGAGAAAATCCCTGAGACATCTGTTGATCTTCACAACCCCGATTTCAAAATCGAGATCGAGATAAGAGATGAGGGAGTTCTCGTTTCTTGCGGAAAGACAACCGCGAGCGGAGGTCTCCCGGTTGGAGTAAGTGGCAGAGCAATGCTTATGCTTTCTGGAGGTATAGACAGTCCTGTGGCAGGGTGGCTCGCTCAGAAAAGGGGGTTGGATCTAGATGCCATTCACTTCTCCAGTCCACCTTACACGGGAGAGAAATCTTTTGACAAAGTTCTCTCTCTTGCAAGAACGCTTTCTCTGTACAACGGGGGCAGGGAGTTCAGAATGTATTCCGTTCACTTCACCGAAGCTCAAATTGCTATCCATAAGCACGTTGAAGAGAGATACAGCCTTCTATGCCAGAGAAGGCTCATGATGAGAATCGCCAGCAAGATTGCCGAGAATAATGGGATAGTTGCTATCGTAACAGGAGAGAACCTTGGGCAGGTTGCCAGCCAGACTCTGGAAAACCTTAGGGTCATAGAAGAACAGACAGGTCTGATCGTACTCAGACCGCTCGTTACTTACGATAAAATCGAGACGATAGAACTGGCGAAGAGAATTGGCACATTCGATACATCGATACTGCCGTATGAAGATTGTTGTACTGTGTTTGTTCCTTCAAATCCAGCTACCAAAGCGAGATTATTTGATATCAACAGGGTTGAGGCCGGTCTTGACTTCGAAGACTTAGGTGCAATAGCACTTGACAAGTCGAGAATGTACAGGTTGAAGAATGGAGAGGTATTGGAGGTAGGAGTCATTGGGGTTCCTCAAGAAGATTCTTAGTCTGCTCGTTACGATCTGGATAGCCGTAATCGGGGTTCTTTACATCTACGTTTACGGGGGAATCATTATTCTAATCGGAAATCTCATAGGTAAGCTCAAGGGGAAGAAAGAGCGGAAGACATTCATATCCCGCGAAGTGTCGAGGTTTGGCCGTGCGGCCTTTATTCTTTCAGGTTCAAAAGTTAAGGTAGTAGGCAAAGAAAACGTGCCGCAGACAGGCTCTATGGTGATAGTCGCAAATCATCAGAGCGCATTCGACATTCCTCTGATTCCCGGCTATGTGTACGCAGAAATCTCTTTTATTGCGAAGAAGGAATTATCGAAGATTCCGGGAATCAATTGGTTTGTTAGCGCTCTCGACGGAGTGTACATCGAAAGGGGAAACAAATCGCAGACCGCAGGAGCAATGAGAAAAATATTCCGGATACTGAAAGAAGACGGAACGATTCTGCTCTTTCCAGAAGGAACGCGGAGCACCGGCGGTGAGATTGGGGAATTCAAAGAGGGAAGTCTTTCAATACCCTTTAAGCTTGGAATAAGGGTTCTGCCTGTTGCCCTGGACGGAACACGAAATCTCCTTAAGAAGAATAGCTTCCTAATAACTCCGTCAAGGATATCTCTTTCGATATGTAAACCGGTCTTGCCCGAAGATTTCGAATCCGAGGAAGAGTTCAGTGAAGCAGTCTATAATATAATTAAGGGGTCACTGGAATCACTTAGAAATTGAGGTGGGTTTTATGTTACAGGTAAGACTCAGAGGTCTGGCTCTTGATCAGAGCAATTCTCCGGTAGTCATACTAGAAGTCGAAAAGACAAACAAAGGCTTTGGAATATGGATAGGTCCGTTTGAAGCTGAGGCTCTTGCCCTTGCAGTGAGTGGAAAGGACTTTCCCAGACCGTTGACGTACGATCTGTTCTTGAATACAGTCTTACAGCTTGGCGGGACTTTCGAAAAGGCGGTTATCGGCCAGGTGAAAGACAACATATACTACGCTTCCTTGCACTTACAGGACAGAAACGGTCAGCTGCATGTTATTGATGCGCGTCCTTCAGACTGTTTGGTGCTTGCAGTGAAGAAAGGCTTTCCGATATTCGTGGAAGATGCCGTTTTCATGGAAAGCTCTATTGATTTGAGCAGTCTTCAGGCCGATGCTCTTCACCAGGGTCAAGAAGAAGACAATGATAGCTTCAAGAAATTCGTTGAAAACCTTGACATCGAAGAACTGAAAAAACACTTCAGAAGAGACCAGGATAATGAGACTAGCTGAGTTCATACCATTCTTCAATCGAAGACTCGAACAGTTTCTAGATGGGTTGCCGGTCGCCGGACCCTTGAAAGAGGTCGTTTCTTACACTCCTCTATCAGGGGGAAAGAGACTTAGAGCATATCTTATCTGGGAGCTCTCAAAGGTTACGGCTTTTGGAGATGAAAACTCCATGACAGTCGGCATGGCTGTCGAACTCTTCCACAGCGGAAGCCTCATCCACGACGACTTACCTGAAATAGACAACGACAGTATTAGGCGTGGTCAGCCTTCTAGTCATGTGAAGTTCGGCGAGTGCAAAGCCATACTTGCCGGGGACTATCTTATGTTGTTACCTCAAAGACTCCTCTCTTCTCTGAACCTCGACTGTGATTTCAAACAGACTTTGATCAAACTATGGCATGAGACTTCGCTGAAAGTTGTTGAAGGCGAATTTGAAGATGTGTTTCCCCAAGAAAGATCCAGAGAACATATGGAGAGAATTCATGCCGCAAAGACCGGCGCCCTTTTCGGCTTCTGCTTCGCGGCTCCATTTGTGGTAGAGAGCGAACAGAGGCTCAATGAGATGCATCGATTAGGCTTAAAATTCGGTAAGCTATTTCAGTTTTTGGACGACATAAAAGACGTAACCTCCACAGAGCGAGAACTCGGAAAGACTCCGGGAAAAGACGGAATCCAAGACAAACTGACCATTCTTTCATTTGAATCGATTGAAAGTGCTCAGTCAAGAGTTGAAGGGATGTTTCATAAGCTTCTAGAAGAAATATCCGTCTTCACAGATCTAAAGAGCGAGATGGTGGAAATCTACGACCTCATCACGAGAAAATAAGCTAAAACCCAAGAAACCTTGATTTCAAGGCTCTTCTGAAATCGTTTGCGTCTGAGTATCTCTTCTCTGCAACCAGAGACATTGATTTGTCTAGAATGCGCCTCGCTTTTCTTGTGAACTCATCAAATAAAAGCGGAATTCCTTTCATTCTATCTGTCGAAGGAACTGGATCTCTTCCACAAAGAAGGAAGTATAGAATCCCTCCTACAGAATAGACATCCCATGAAGAACTGGGACGCGAGGACGAAAAGAACCTCTCAGGACAGGCATAACTCAGGGAGACCACTTTCGAGAGAGAGTTGATAAGGTAGACATCCTTCAGACAGGCCGCACCAAAATCCATCACCTTGATTTTACCGTAGTCCGTCATCATCACGTTTGTTGGTTTTAGATCACTGTGAATATAGCCTCTATTGTGAATAGATGCGACTCCCTTCAGAATCTCATCGATTACTTCATAAGCCCTCGAATCCTCCATTGCCCCATCTGCTCTTACTGCATCTCTCAAGGTCTTTCCGCTTACGAACTCCATAACGTAGTAGGCGGTGTTGTTTTCTGTGAAAAGATCAAGAACCTTCACAACCCTATCATCTTCGATTTTGGACAGAATAGTGAACTCCTCTGAGAAAGAAGAAAGTTTCTCATAATATACATCCTTCAGATCACTGTCTACTGGCTTTACATTGTTGTTTTCTCTTTCAACACCTCTTGGAAAGAACTCCTTCACGGCCACTTTAGTTCCCATGTGAAAATCCGAGCACAAATAGGTCAGCCCGAACCCGCCCCTCCCCAATGGCTCGATCACTCTGTAGCGCTTCTTCAAAATCGTCCCTTCGCCGAGGTAGTATTCTATTATGATCACCTCTAGTAGAATAATATCATCATTGCAAGAAAAGGCGGTAGACAAATGGTAGTTGATTTTCACTGTCATTCCGATCATTCGGACGGAACTGACCCGGTTACGATAGTAGTTGAGAAGGCTCATGAAAAAGCTATATCTGTTCTTTCTATCACAGATCACGATACGCTTTCCGGTCAGAAAGATGCTGCAGAGCTTTCTTCGAAGATGGGTATTGCTTACGTAAAAGGAGTGGAGATTGGTTGTGATTTTCACGAGACTCTGGATATATTGGGTTACGGAATGGTTTCTACAGAAGACTCAATCGAAAAACATCTTGAACAGATACGACTAAAGAGGAACCTAAGAAATACAAGGATTCTCTATAAGTTGCGTTCACTTGGAATCGATATAACTGATGAAGAGCTGGAAAGCTCGTTTCCGGGCGAGAGTCTTGGAAGGCCTCACATTGCAAGCCTGATTGTCAAGAAGGGTTACGCAGAATCAAATGAAGATGCCTTTGAAAGATTCATTGGCAAATACGGAATTGCATATATTGAGAAGGAGAGGCTGTCAATAAAGTCAGCGATTGAACTTATCCTTTCTGCAAAGGGGATTCCGGTCCTTGCTCATCCTATTTCCATGATGCTTAATCGAGAGGATACAGTGGAGATGATTAAGAGAATGATGTCCTACGGATTGAGAGGGATCGAGGTTTTCTACAAGGTGTACGATCTAGAGACGAGAAACGAGCT
Source organism: Mesotoga sp. Brook.08.YT.4.2.5.2. (assembly GCF_003351125.1). NCBI lineage: Bacteria > Thermotogati > Thermotogota > Thermotogae > Kosmotogales > Kosmotogaceae > Mesotoga > Mesotoga sp. Brook.08.YT.4.2.5.2. The sequence goes on along the minus strand of NZ_JPGZ01000006.1, from coordinate 30,330 downwards.
TCTTCAGATTTCCGAAGATCTGGGGTTGCTTGCATCGGGAGGCAGCGACTACCATGGAGAGCACAAAAAGAATCTGGAGTTGGGCATAGAGATTCCAGACGACATTGTTTGCAGATTTCTTGAGTCGCTATCTGCGGACGATAAAGCTCCTCAAAAGTCTCAATAGCGTTTTGAGATCGGTGTGAAGAGATCGGAAGAGCATACCTGAATCTTTTGCTGTGTCCTTTAAGTGCAGCGGAAAGCGGTTCTTCGAGGCGCTCTCTTTCAAAGTGAAGCTTCATCTCTTCAGCACGGCTAAACTGGCGAGAACCTTCTTTCTCGACCGATCAGCGACCTAAGTCATTCATGCTTTCCGACTTGCCAGAAGTAGACTCAGTCATCTTTGTTACTAGAAAGTATGGAATAACTGGCCAAAGCTATCGAAGCAAGTTTTGAAGGAGCGGAGTCGGCTCTGGAAACAATGACGATGGGCGCCGCAGCTCCGAGAATCAGCCCCGCAATTGTTCCGCCTGCAAGGTATACTGCCGATTTTCCCAAGATGTTTCCGCTTACGATATCCGGAACAACAAGCAGATCTGCCTTTCCTGCAACTGGACCAGATATCCTCTTAATCTCTGCTGCTATAATCGATAGTGCGTTATCCATTCCTAGAGGTCCATCCACATCGCACCCGGTGAGCTGTCCTCTTTGAGACATCTTCGAGATAACCGCAGCATCAAGCGTTTCCGGCATATCTTCATTTACAACTTCTACAGCAGCAACCAATGCCACTCTTGGTCTTTCGTACCCGATGGACTTCAGAAAGGCGACCGCGTTCTCAATTATCGATACTTTTGTCGGCAAATCTGGTCGGATCACCATACCGCCATCAGTAACAAAAACCACCCTATCAAGTACCGGAACATCTAGAGCCGCAACATGGCTCAGAACTTTCCCCGATCTCAGACCCCAATCCTTGTTAAGAACAGCCTTGAGCAGTGTCGATGTCTTGACAAGGCCTTTCATAACAATGTCGGCGTCTCCTGACCTCACAAGTCTAATACCCTTCTCGCAGGCTTCTTCGGGAGTTGACGCATTGATTACTTCACCATAGAGTCCCTCTTCACTGAGAATAGCTCTAGTCTTTTCTTTTTCTCCAACCAGAAAAGGCTTCGCTATTCCTTCATCGGATGCAAGTTTAAGAGCCCTGATGGCCTCGCGGTCGTCAGAACCAACAAGAACTACCTTTCGTGGCCCCCTTGCTTTAGCCAAAGAAATCATCTCAGAAAAATCTCTCAACTGAAACCCTCCTCGCTTTTACTACTTTCGTTATAAGTATAGCTCATGATTGGAGAATTCTATGCAAACCGTGTACTGAACGGAGTTATCTCTCTAGCCAACGAGAATGAAGGTTATATCCTTTGACATTTAGGGCAGAAGAAGATCTTGCCCCAAATAATCCTTTCTCTCAATCCTTCTGCCTCATCTAGGGCAGAGGGCTCACCATAGGTAGTTCTTCCGATTTTCGTCGTGTATTCACCAGCTTTTCCAAACAGGTCTCTTTCAGTTTCCCTACCACCGTTGTCGGCCACGTTCTTGAGCACGTTCTTTATGGAGTTTAATAGCCTTTACCTTTGGATAAGCTCCGCAGTCCATAAGATATCCTGCAAAGTGCCGTTACCAAAACCCGGTATTCGCTGTTCGGTTGCCAAAATGCCTTTAGACTGAGCTCCTCGGACTTCTCAGTCTCGAAGATACTGATCGATCATCTTCGAAGGGTCCTCCATTTTGTCGAGAAGAGCATTAACATTTGACTTAATAATGTCGCTGAACCTGCCGAGAATACCCATTTTCTCCTCCTTTGACACTTCTCATGCGTAAAGGCAAGGGATTCTTGGGTGATTAAACCGAAGTCCATTTCTGGTATCGGAGTATGACCCCAAGTTCAGGGCTGTGCCATCAGCCCGTCCCTAGGCAGAGCACATTAGCTCCTAGGGCTGGCAGACTATCGCTTGCGCTAAACCATCTCCCACAGTTGCGGAAATAATATCTATCGCTCCCAACCTATCCCGGTGGGTTTTAAATCCGCAACCGCCCACATATTTTCTATCGTTGGCTTTGTTGCGTTTACCGCATTTTCGGGGCAGTGAGAATCGCCGCAAATATACTCGTCTTTCTTTCCCCAAAAGTCTACTCTTTCGGCTATCAACTGCAAGAAAACGGTTTTCTCAAGCCGCTAGCCTTTCTCGAGACGGACAACAGTCTCCACATGCCACGTTTGAGGAAACATGTCAAAGGCCTTTATCGAAGAGATTTTGAATCCTGCTTTTACTAACCTGGAAACATCTCTCGCAAGAGTAGCCGGATCACAGGAAACATAGAATATCATAGAAGGATTAACCTTTTGGAGCAGTACAATATCATCGCCGACTCCGGACCTAGGAGGATCAAGGATTATCGTCGAGAAGTGGGTCTCGGTCGACTTCAAGTATTCAATGGTATCGCTCATAATCAGGTCAGCGCCGAACATTCCATTGATGTTCGAATTAGCTTTGAGAGCCTTTACTGAAATTGGATTTGATTCTACGGATGTGACGTTCTTCATCTGGCTGCCAATAGTGATGGAGAAGGTTCCTATCCCGCTGTATAGATCAAGAAGTGAATCGCCTTGAGATGACCCAAGTTCGCAAGATATGTGCCTAATAATCGACTCTGTTATTTGGAGATTATTCTGAAAGAATGCAGCAGGAGGAACCTCGAATCTCTTTCCAAAAAGCTCCTGTTCGAGGAGACCTTCTCCAAAAAGCGTTCTCGAAACCCCACGCATAACAACCCTGTCATTTGCGTTCATGAGATGTACAAGAGTAGTTACCTCTCCAAGTCTATTCTTCACCTCATGAACCAACCTGCTCTCATCAGGGAGATGCTCACCCTTCGTAACCAGTATTGCCATTATCCCGCTTCCATTACCCCTGAGAATTAGGTGCTTGAGTTCGCCTTTGCCGTTCGCCTGGTTATAGGGTCTGACTGAGCTTCTTCTCAAAATGCCTTCCATAAAGGCCCTCACCTTTTCAAAACCTTCAAGACCCAATACACATCCTTGACAGCTAACCGGTGACTTGCTTTTTCTTCTGTAAAGCCCAAGAGAGAGTCCGTTTTTTCCCTGAAAACAAACATACTCCATTTTCAGTCTGTAATTGATCTCCTTCGGTGAAGCGACTATATCGAACTCGTCTAGATCGATCTTGCCAACTCTGCCGAACTGCTCCGCAATGACCTTCTTCTTCCATAAGAGCTGCTCCGGGTATTCCAGAGTCTGCCAATCACAACCCCCACATGTCGGAAAGCTTCTACAGAGTCTCTCTCTTCTTGAATTTGAAGGTGTTATGATCTTCTCAACTTTCATCAGGCGAAAATCGCTCTTCCCCTTCTTTCTGCTAGCAAGCACAGCTTCTCCGGGATAACCGGCATCAAGCAGGGCAACCTTCCCGTCTTTTGTCCTGGCAAGTGAGAACCCACCTGCGATAAGCTTTTCGATCCTCAGTTCTTCCATCACATACTGTCGGGAGCCTCAACGCCAAGAAGCTCCAGCCCGCTTTTGAGAATATTCTGAAGCGCCTTGCACAAAGCTAATCGAGCCCCCGACAAAGCCGGATTCGCGGGATCGACAATTATGTTTTTGTTGTAGTATGCGTGAAAAGCTCTTGATATATCCTCTAGATAGGAAGTCAGGCGATTCGTCCTGTAATCGGCAACTACTGAATCAAGTATTTCAGGGAAGATGGTCAGCAATTTTATAATTCTTCTGTCATCCTGACTGTCAAGCAATTCTAGAGAATCGCCTGAAACAGCTACGCTCTTCTCCTGTGCAGTCCTGAAGACGTTGCTTATTCTTGCATTTGCGTACTGGACATAGAATACCGGGTTGTCATTGGACTTCTGTCTTGCCAGGTCAATATCGAACAGCATGTGAGTATCGGGATCAAACATCGCAAAGAAATACCTCGTCGAATCGACACCGACCGCTTCTACAAGTTCATCGAGTGTCGTGAATTCACCTCTTCTAGTTGACATCTTGACAACTTCGCCCTCTCTCTTCAGGTTCACATACTGGTGAATTATCACATTGAGGAAATCGTCTTCAATTCCGAGAGCTTTCATTGCGGCCTTCATTCTAGGTATGTGACCCATGTGATCCGCTCCCCAAATGTCGAAAACTTTCTCGAAATTCCTTTGATGCTTATTGTAGTGGTATGCAATATCGGTCATGAAGTACGTGTTTGTCCCGTTAGATCTGACTAGAACCTTATCGTCATCTTCAACAAAACTTGAGACTCTTAGCCACTTTGCACCTTCTGATTCATATGTAAGTCCCTTTCGATCTAGAATCTCAATGACTGATTTCACAGTTCCATCTTCAATTAGCGAACTCTCAAAAAACACGTTGTCAAATTCCACTCTCAATGTCCTCAAGGTTCCAAGAATATCTTCAAGCATCTTCCCAAGAGCGTACTTCTTGAAGTAACTCTCAGAGTCGTCATTCCAGACACCTTTGAAGTGCTCACCTACTTCTCCAGCAAGATCTCGCGCAATGTCAATTAGGTACCCTCCCTGGTAGCCATCTTCAGGAAGCTCCTCTTCCAGACCGAGGAGTTGATTATACCTTACCCAAAGAGATCTCCCAAGAAGCCCTATCTGTCGACCGGCATCATTTATGTACATCTCTTTCTGAACCCTGAAACCCCTTGAAGAGAAGACCCTGCATAGAACATCACCGAATACTGCCTGACGACCATGGCCAACAGTGAAGGGACCGGTTGGATTTGCACTTGCGAATTCGAGTTGAATGCTTGTTTCGCCTGTCTTTTTCCAGAAATCCGGAGTTTGAAGAATGTTCTCCAAGACCGATGAAACATATTTCGAAGAGAAATCAACATTTATGAACCCCGAACCAGCTACCTCAACTCTGCTGTAATCTAGCTCCTTGCTGAGACTCTCCGAAATCAATGTGGCAATTTCTCTCGGGCTTTTCTTGAGAGTCTTTGACAGCATGAAAGCAACATTTGTCGATAAATCCCCAAATCCCTCAGGAGGCATCTCGATCTTGAAGTCAATCGTCTCGTCTTCAATGGCGAACTCCCTAATTGCATTTTTTACTGAACTTTCCAACTTCTCCTTGAACACCGGGCACCTCCGAATTAGGGCAATATACCTTAGCATACAAAAGCATAACACCGCATTGTTGTGATATGGTTTAATCCACGTTTCCTCGAGCCAATAAACGCAATTGAAAGCCGGAACTTATATATGTATTATATTAGAGATAACCAAAACAAGGAGGGTTAAGATGGGCGTAAACTTAAAAGGGAGAAGCTTTTTGACGCTACTTGATTTCACAAGCGACGAGATTCGTTATCTTCTGGATGTAGCCAGACAGGTTAAGGTCGAGAAGAGAGCCGGAACACCAACCGTCAGATTTGCAGGGAAGACTCTGGCAATTGTCTTTGAAAAGCGCTCCACACGAACAAGAACTGCATTCGAGACTTCCTTCGGAGAAGAAGGTGGGCATGCTGTCTTTCTTTCGAAAGACGACATTCATCTGGGAGTGAAAGAAGACCTTAAGGATACCGCACGAGTCCTGGGAAGAATGTTTGATGCGATAGCTTTCAGAGGCTTCAAACAGGAAACCGTTGAAGTGCTATCTCAGTGGTCAGGCGTTCCCGTGTACAACGGCCTAACAGATCTGTACCATCCAACTCAGATTCTCGCCGATTTCATGACGATTGAAGAGACACTCGGGACTTTGAAGGGGCGAAAACTCGTCTTCGTTGGCGATTCCAGAAACAACATGGCCAACTCTCTTATGATAGGTTCTGCGAAGATGGGTTTGCATTTCGTTGCATGCGGCCCAAAGAGCCTTCACACAGACCCGGCGATAGTTGATAAGTGCAGGGAGCTTGCGAAAGAGTCTGGAGCTAAAATTGAGGTTACTGAAGACGTGGAGAAGGCACTGATGGATGCCGATGCGGTTTACACCGATGTTTGGGCATCTATGGGAGAAGAAGCAAAGCTGCAGGAAAGAATAGCCCTTTTGAAGCCCTATCAGGTAAATGCCGAGATGATGAGAAAGACTGGAAAGGCGGAGACGATCTTCCTTCACTGCCTCCCCGCAGTCAAAGGAAACGAAGTGACTGAAGATGTCTTTGAGAGTCCCATTTCAAGAGTCTTTGAAGAAGCCGAGAACAGAAAGCACACAATTAAGGCAGTTATGATAGCCACACTGCTATAGGGGGAAAAATGAAGAGAATCGTTGTTGCAATAGGTGGCAATGCTCTAAATAAACCAAACGAAAAACCAACTGCAGAAATTATGGAGAAGAACCTCCTCTCAACTACCTCTTATCTCGCAGATCTTGTAGAGGAAGGTTATGAACTGATAATCACACACGGAAACGGCCCGCAGGTTGGCAACTTGTTGGTTCAACAGGATATGTCAAAAGACGTATTCCCTCCTTTTCCGATCGATGTAAACGATGCAATGACTCAGGGATCTATCGGCTACTTGATTACTCAGACCCTGAACAATGAGCTTCTGAAGCGAGGCAAAAGAAGAGACATTGCGTGCGTTCTGACTCAAATCGTAGTAGATAGGGAAGACGAGGGATTCCTGCACCCTTCAAAGCCGGTCGGACCGTTCTATGATGAGAAGACCGCTAAGGAACTTGAAAGAACCAAAGGCTGGACTGTGAAAGAAGATGCGGGTAGGGGTTTTCGTCGTGTAGTCCCCTCTCCGATACCACTTGATGTGCTGGAGATTGAACCGATACGAGAGATGATCAACGATGGGACAATTGTTGTAGCGGCAGGCGGTGGAGGAATTCCGGTTGCTCGAGATGAGAGGGGAATGATAAAAGGTGTAGAGGCGGTCATCGATAAAGATAGAGCGTCCGCACTGCTTGCGAAACTGATTGATGCCGATGCCTTAGTAATTCTTACCGGTGTCGACCACGCATACATCAACTTTGGAAAGAAAGACCAAAGAGAACTGAGGGTAGTTACTGTCGAAGAAGGTAAAATGTTGATCGATGCCGGTCACTTCGCAAAGGGAAGCATGCTGCCGAAAATAGAATCAGCAATTGAATTTGCTTCAAGAACGGGAAAGGAAGCAATAATAACCTCTCTGGAGAAGGTCGACCAGGCACTTAGGGGAAAGTCGGGCACAAGGATTATTCCATAAAAAGAAGCCGGGTATTTCCCGGCTTCGCCGTTCACTTTCAAACACAATGTGATATAATGTGTTATACGAATGATTGAAAGGGGTGACGACAGTGCGTGGACAAGAAACGAGAGAGAGAATTATGGAAGCCGCTATACAGGTGATCGCTGAGGAAACAATTGAGGGACTGAGCACACGAAAGGTTTCAAGCATCGCAGAAGTCAATCTTGCTGCAATTCACTATCACCATCGCTCCAAAGAGGGAATGCTCATAGATCTATCCAGGCACATTCTGAACAACTACGTACTTCCAAGACTCGAACCACTCATCGATCAAGCCAAACAACCCGTTGAGATTGCCAGGGATCTCTATGCCGAGGTGCTAAAGCTTTATTCCGAAAGATCTGACATAATGGTTTCTCTTGTTTATCTTTGGCTTCATGGAATGAAGAACAAAAGGGTAAGAGAGATTCTAATCAACGCAAGAGCCGACTTCTACGATAGAGTCGAGAGGGCTCTAGGAGCTTCTATGTCCATGAGAAGAGCTTCCAAGGTATCCCATCGCCTCTTAACTTACATGGCGGGCAAGGTTATGGAGATGTCCGTCGATGGAGAGATGTCCGACGAAAAAGAAGTAGATGAGATAGCAAAACTCCTTTCATGAACTTGTCGGTATGAGGATTATTCATCACTAAAGCAGATACAAATATCGCCATTCCTGACAAGGAGCAGGAAAAGACTTTGTTTATCAGTTAAGAAATCCTAGGTTCAGCTGCATCCCCACGAAACTGTAAGCAGGAAAAGGGTTGAAAGAGGCGAGATCATCCTTGATTTCCCACTTCAGTGTGCCGGCCAGTTCAATACTTTCAATATTCACAAAGTAGAACTTCTTGTCAATATCCAGTCTTCTCCTCGCTGAGAACCCCACAGAGGTGTAGCTTTTCTTTTCAGTCTCACCGGCTACCTTCTGAAATCTTCCCAGAGTGGCACTGACAGTACTCAAATAGTTGTCAAAGAATACTTCTGTTTTCAGTTGCCCACCAAGGAAGGATGCGTCAGGCGCAGAATATTCATACAGGCCGCTAACTTCCAGATACACAACATTGAAGTCATATCCTAACTCTGCAACCACCCTCGCTTCCTCCAGTGAAGAAAATGAGACGCGGGACGCGACATGAAAGTTGCCATCGTAGCCAAGAGTGAAGTATGAACCCTCATCGATGAACCAACCGGCCTCTAGAAAGGGAAGTATGCCGATCCTCAATCCCACATCTTTGAAACCCAGCATAGCCTTCACCGATCCGGGAGACAGTATTCTTGAAGAGTGAGTTGATCCAAATGACATCACAGAAATTAAAAAAAACACGATCACCATAATATATACTCTTCTCATAGGACACCTCTTTATTGAAAGCACATATTCAGTATACAACACAAAGCAGATCAAATCTTCTCAGCTCTGGAGGCGCGCCAATATGGAAAAGACTAGGCTATGGATTCTTGGATACTTCATTGCGATATTCTCCACACTATTTCTCTTTCCAATGACCTCGCGGGTCATCGGACTTGCTTTTCTTTTCTCTCTAATAATTAGTGCACCATCCGCATTCGTTACAAAGAAAACATCGAAGACTGCTCTTGGAATCATTACTGGAATGGTATTGCTATTCTTCTTATTCTTTCTTGTGTACAGCGCCATTCCGATTACGATCAACGGAATCCGTAGTATTGCCACTGAGATGGATGCCCTCTTCATGGACGGAAGTTTTGAAGAGTGGCTCGAAAGACTTCCTCCGTTTATTGCAGATTCCGTTACGGACCTTGCCCAGAGAGCTTCACAATTGTTAACTGGTGGTGCTATTGAACTGGGAAGATATGTTGCCTCAAACATTACATCATGGATTACCGGGATTATTCTCATGATAGTAGCGGCCTTCGTGATTGCAAGAAGAACCGGAATCTTGAGAAGGAAGGTTCCTATTATCTTCCCCAGCTGCGATCAATCCAGGGTAACCGGTTTTCTCAATTCTCTGTACACTGATTTTCAGACCTATGTCGCTGGCCAGGTTCTAATATCGGTAATCGAAGGAATTATGATAGGTGCAGGTGCAGCGATTGTGGGAATCCCGAACGCTCTCTTCCTGGGACTTCTTGCAGGAATGACGAATTTCATACCCTTCTTGGGAGTTGTTGTAACAACTATCCCGATGCTGCTTCTCGGCTATGTTCAAAACGGCATCTGGGGTGTTATTGGTGGAGCGATTGTGCTCTTGATAGCAAATCAGATAGATATGTGGCTGCTTTCACCAAGAATTCTCTCTCATCGTGTTAAGATAAACTGGTTTGTTATTCTGGTATCGCTGGTGGCTTTTGGAGAGCTTATCGGAATTTTCGGCGTATTGTTCGCCGTGCCTCTGATACTCTTCATAAAGCGATTCTGGAAGGAGTTTATCATAAAAGAGAGGAGTGATCATGATTGGGAATCTACGATAGAGACTGGTACAAAGAAAGTCAAAGAGGAGAATCCCCAACTCCAGGAAGAAAACCAGACAAATTCACAAGAGGATTGATCCTGGGACTGATAGTTGGCTTCGTGATCGGATTTCTTGTCTTTGGATTTATCTGAGACAGCTCATGCAATTCAAAAAGAAAGCTGTAAAGGCCTTTTTCGGCTGCGCACTGGGCACCGTGAGAGATCGTTGTCAAGGGCTTCGCTTCTAGAATAGCCGCCGGACGCTTAATTGAAGAAGCTGAGCGCTTTGAAGCCCAAGATCCCTTGACCGTGAGCAGTCCTCCTCCAGGAAGAAACCGGTTGCACGTAACAAGATGCAAGTTACAGGGATAGAAGAGAGAAAGGCTCACTCGTCGACGGAGAACTTTATCTCACTGCGAACAGCGGCTCTTATGGCTCATCATTACCTAGATGATCTCTATATGGCTCTCAAACATTTCGTTCCTTATTTCAAGGATCGTTATTATCGTCAAACAAAAAACTGCTTCGCAATCTCTACACTTTTGATCTAAATTCCCACTTGATGGGGGCCCTCTCGCTATGGGGTGTGTGCTCTCATGAAAACAGGGACTGACCGGTTCCTTTGATCTATACCGTTTTTCACCCCTTTTGTACTGTCAGTAACGATACCGTAAAGGATCTGCTTCCTCTTCCTGCTCTTGGTAGTCCCGAATATGGTTTTTCTCGAATTGAAGCCTGCCGATCTTGATTTTCAAACCTCTGAACTCTACGTGCGCTCGGAATCTTACCCCTCTAGATATACTTAATTCGGCATCTAGCCTCTTCGTTGAATTCAGAAAACGCTGACCATTGAAGGCTCGGGCGGCTTTGCAGCGACAGCAGACATCTGAGCTTCATGGGCTTGCTCGCCCGGTCCCACCACAACCTAGAAGATATAAGATACATAAGGCCTTATTTCGAAAATCGGTTTGTCATAACCACCGTTCTTCTTGAAATAACCTCCGAAATAAATCGAGAAATCGCTTCCGAAAGTGAAGTCCCTGTAAGGAATCATTATGTTAAGTTTCATGATATTTGCATTTACGGTCTCACCGACGGGGCCACTCCAATCTTCCGGATTAGTAAACTGACCGGGGTCGTCTTCAGGTTCTTCCATGTTCAAGTATGGTGTCTTAAGAGTAACCTCTCCCTGTTTGAAATGATCATAAACGAAGGAGATCGAAAGCCCGTTAGTCATTATCGCACTTGCCATAAGAGAAAAACCTTTCAGATCAGGGCCATATTTGAAGCCGAGCGGATAGTCCGTGAAATCCCTGCTTCCGGGAAGTTCGGATTTTGTGTAGATTCTGTTTGTAAATGTGAGAAGCGGCTGCCAGCGATTGTACATCCACGTGTCTGTATGATAGAGCTCCACAGAGGCAAGAAGCAACGTTCCCTTTATATCCGTCGCGTATCTAAGACCCCCACCATAAGCCAGGGCCGTTGGTTTGCCACGCGCTCCGGCCTCTGTCGAACCGAACGAAACGTCATCGATGGCGATTTCCCCGTAGACCTCGATTCCCTTAAACGGCGCTAGAGAAAAATCGAGCGAAGCCATGACGTTGGAGAAATCTTCACCGTAAGTATTGTGGAAGATGATGAATGGGTTGGCATCGTTCAGATCGGGGTGCTTCCCACCGACAACATTGATCTCGCCTACCCCGACCCTTCCCCAGCTTGCAAACTGAACATCGAACCGATGCCCGATGATCGTCTTCGCTCCTTCAGTGTATGGTCTTCTTTGATTGAGATCCCACACCTTTCCCTGCTTTATCCATTCTTCATCGTTCAGGAGAGAAGTCGGGGTAATGACCAGAAAAGAATACGTGAACCGGCCGTTTTTCCAGAGGGGAGTAGTATATGAAGAAGAGATATTATCGTAATAAGATGACGCATCGCTTATTGCAAGCCCATTTCTCATCGGACCCCAGGCAAGTTTATATCTACCTAGAGAAGCGTAGAAGCTTTCATTTGCGTAGGTTACATAGCCGAAAGTAGGCCAGCTCATATCGAGCGCCTCGATTTTTCCTTCAAAAAGCTCCACTGGAAAATTCATGTAGGGCTTCGAATCAAAATTATCGCCGTGACTGATGTAACTCCGATAGTCTTTTGGAATATCGAGATTTATATACCCTGTGATATGGTCGGATACTTCGCTTTCAAAACCCAGTACAAGCCAGGGCTTAAGAGTATCATAACGGTATCTCAAGTAAAGTGGAACCACGGATTTTAGCCAGCCCTTCTCCTTGAAAGGCTCGAAATTGTGGATGAGGAACTGTGGAGTAACTCTCAAGTGGATTTCTGTTCCTGGAGAAGTCTTCACAACGGGCTGCTTAAGCTGGACTGAAGCAAAACCCTCAGGAATCCCTGTATTAGGTGTAAAGAGCGTCTTTCCTTCAATCAAGTTTCTGCCCAAAAATAAGTCATATTGATCTGTACCCTTGAATATCAACGTACCCTGGCTTGCAAGAATTGCCATCGACAACACCATGAAAAACAGCAAAACAATCTTCTTCATGGAATTACCTCCCTAAAATAGTGAAAAACCTTTGATGAAACCCACGTTAATCCAGAAATCAATGTGATCGGCGAAAATTACTTTACCGCCAGCAAAAAGCGCTGTATCTGGGCAGTATGCGAAGAAACAAGTCAAAGACAGAATCAGAGATCTGTTGATCGGGTTCTTTGGACCGTACCAGTTCTGGTCAAAAGGTGGCTCATAAGGAGAATCGATATTGGCTGAGCCAGTTCTGAGAAGCTCCGCCTTGACGCTAAGAGATATATTCTGACTCTCGTACTCGATGCCGACAAGGCTCAACGTTGAGTCAGGTCCAAAAGGAAATCCAAAAAAACCAGTGATAACTGGCCAAGAATCAAGATGCAAGACATTGAACCGGTATTGATAAGTGAACTTGCCGATGCTTATACCCCTATTGTAGAGATAGGTGGTTGCGTGGTAGTGTTCCATCCGCACTCTAAGTCCGCCGCTATTCAGAAGTGTTTGATCTCTGACTTCGTTCTCCGCTTCAGTGAATCTCAGTCCGGAATAGGGCAAGCCATCAGATATTTTCCATGAAAAACCTGCAAGCCAACCAAAGGCCGTGGGATTTGAATTAGGACTCTCCGTCGAAAGTCTGAAATCATCAAGTGTAAACTCACCGTAGGCAATAGCGCGGTCAATCTTAACCTCTGCCGCTATGGTTGCAGTTACGTTTGAATGATCCTGATAGGTATGATGATAGATTAGAAAAGGCCCAATATCCTGCAGATCAGGATAGACACCGTAAACGAGATTTTCTTCGCCAAAAGTGACCTTGAGATTGTCGTTCATATATCCGAACCGGTGACCAAGAAGTGTCTTGGGTCCCCCGCTAACTGTTCTGTCGGAAGATATAACAAAGAAATTATAAAGATACTCTCCTGATTTGGCTTTTCCATTCAACTCAATCCACAGGTGATCAAAATACGGCGGAGTATTTGAGAGAACAAAACTGTAAGTAGAACCACCAAGACTCAGTTTTCGCCTGCCCAAAGAGATCAGCGAATTCTCATCTCTTCTCTCGAAGTAACCGAGCCTGGGAAAATTCATGTCTACCGAAGGAAGGAAATTTGTCGTCGACAGCGGGAGATTCGAGAACCAGTTGCCCATCAAGTAATCGGAAAACTCCTGTCTCAGATCCATATTCAAATACAGCCTTGACTTCCCCAGGGAAATCTGCATGCCGCCCGAGAAGATTGCAGGAACACTCAAATAGCGATTAAGGTCTTCCAGGCTTGGCTTGTAGCTGTTGCTGACTGCAGGAAAGCTGTTAAACGACAGTGATGGTGACAGAATCACATGAAGTCCAGTGCTCCCAAGAGCCAATAGTGGTATGATAAGCATCAAAAGCAGCGCACGTTTTTTCGACAAGAGATTCACCCCCACTAGAATTCTACACCAGGAGGTTTGATATTCAGTGCGTGTTTCTCTTTTTAGAGCCTCTTCCAGCATCCGTGAGATCTTTACAGAAATATTCATATATTCAAATCTCAGCATCACCGCTCTCTTTAGTCAGCTTTTTTACAGCAAAGGCTTTTCTGCAATAGAGATCGGGATTCTGATGGCCGTCACTCCTACCCTCTCAATTATTGCAAATCCTTTTTGGTTCAGGCAATCAAGCAGGACAGGCGGACCAACTGTCATGGGAATGGTCTCTATTGTCTCGGCAGTCTCTGTCTGGGCAGTTTTCTTCTCACCAACCTTTGAAACTTCATTGATCGCAATGTGTTTCTTCTCATTCTTTGTTGTGAGCATAATACCTATCGCTGAGTCTGTGGTCGTTCCTTCTTTGAGAAACAAAGGCAAACGCTTTGATCGCGTGAGATTGTTCGGAACGGTTGGCTATTCCTTTACCGCCCTTATCTCGGGAATAGTATTGAAGTACGGATTTGTCTTTTTCTTCATAATGGCCACAGTGTCATTTTCTACAGTAGCCTTGGTTAGTAGAGCCTATCCGACTGGCCGGAAGCTAAAAAGGACAGATGAAGAGACCGATCGTTCTTCTTTGCCACTTCAGTTTTACCTGCTTGTACTTGCCGGTGTCGCATCCATTACTATTGGAGCCTTCGGATCAACTTTTCTGCCTGTTTTGACTAGTGAAAGGGGCTTCAGTGTTTCCTCAGCAGGGTTCGCATTTTCGTTGATGGCTTTTTCGGAAGTTCCCTTCCTTTTCTTCGCAGAAAATTTGGTTGAGAGACTGGGTAACACGCGCCTTCTTGTGATAGGAATCTTTGCAACTGGTCTTCGATGGTTTTTGACATCTATGGCGACTTCTTTTCCCATCTTTCTTCTTCTTCAAATGCTTCACGGCATAAACTACATCGTAGTCTATTACTCTGTCATGAATTACATTCACACTAGATTTGAAGCCAGCAAAGTCACCAGGGCGCTCACAATCTACTGGATGTCGACTACCGGACTGAGCTATCTTCTTGGCTCCGTACTTGGCGGGGTGCTCATTCGTACATTTGGGATTGTAAGAGTGTACAACGCTACAGGAATAACCGGTATGGCGATTGCCATCTTCTTCTCGTTGATATTTGCAGCGTTTCACAAACGAACTGCCTTCACAAAGCGTTAACTCTAATGCCGATAAATACGGTATACTTAAAATACATAATTTCGATTGAGGGTGATACAGTGAAAGGGAAGAACCGCATAAAGCAAACAATGATAGATATCTCTATGGACATAGACGCCTATCTTGAGAAGGACCCGACAGCTTCAGGTAAATGGCACATAATTCTCTTCTCTGCGGGTTTTCACGGCCTCTTGCTATACAGGATTTCTACCCTTTTCAGGAAAAACAAGCTTGGTTTCCTCGCCAGAGGCTTACATTACGTTTCAAGGATACTTTATTCAATGGACATTCACCCTTCAGCTCGAATAGAAGGCGGCGTTGTAATTGATCATGGTGTGGGCGTTGTTATAGGCTCGACAGCTTCAGTGGGAACTGGAACGCTGATATATCAAGGAGTTACTTTAGGCTCAAAGAACGTGATGAAGGGAAAGCGTCACCCGGATATTGGCCGAAATGTTGTACTTGGGGCGGGGGCGAAGATTCTTGGCCCGATATATGTGGGAGACAATTCTAAAGTCGGAGCGAACAGCGTGGTGCTTGAACACGTCCCTCAAGACTCTCTTGTTACCGGGATACCGGGGAGAGTCCATAGGATATCTGAAAGACTGGGATCACGACAATGAAAACTGTTGATTCTTTAATAGGTAACACCCCGATCATTAGGCTTCGATCTCTCGGAGATGCTTCATCGATAATGCTTAAAATTGAGAAAAATAATCCCGGAGGAAGCATAAAGGATAGAACGGTGCTTGGAATGATTCTTGAAGCCGAGAGAAGTGGCGCTCTCAAAAACGGGATGACCATAGTGGAGCCAACTAGTGGCAACACGGGAATAGCCATCGCAATGCTTTCCGCTTCTAGAGGTTACGGGTCGGTTATCTTTATGCCCGAATCGGCAAGTATTGAAAGAGTTAAGCTTATGGAAGCCTTTGGTGCAAAAGTGATAAGAACTCTCGCTGATAAAGGAATATCCGGTTCATATGATGAAGCTAGAGCCTTTATCGCGAGAAACCCTGATTCGTTTATGCTTGATCAGTTCAGTAATGAAGCTAATCCCTTTTTTCACTTCTCTACTACCGGTCCTGAGATTTTTCGGCAGGTCAACCGAGAGCTTGACGCTTTCATTTGCGGCATGGGAACGGGAGGAACAGTGACCGGGATTGGACGCTTTCTCAAGAAGGAAGCTCAACGTATTCATATTGCCGGCATTGAACCTGCAGGTTCGCCCTTCATTTCGCAGGGTAGATCTGGCTCTCACAAAATTCAAGGGATCGGCCCCGGTTTCAGACCGAAGGTCCTCGACCTATCAGTGCTGGACGAAGTAATAACAGTTGAGGACGAAGAAGCTCTCTCTATGATGAAATGGCTTCACAGAAAAGAGGGGTTGATGGTCGGAATATCGTCCGGAGCCAACGTTGCCGGCGCTCTCAAACTCGCCGACAAGGGCTTTCGAAGAATCGCAACCGTTGCTCCGGACACTTATGAAAGATACCTAAGTCTGACCTAGAAGTATCGATCCTATGGGCAATCGTGCGTATAGTTTGCTACTAGATTCACCGGACAATCCATTTTGACAACGATTACTTCCCCACACACTATCCCATAAGTCTCGTTAAGATCCCAGTCTCTGAAAGTGTACCCCTCGATTTTCGGAGCGGTAACAACAACTGTGGCCCCTTCATCATGCCACCCTTCACCAGGTATTTCTTGTTCATATCGGGCAGATGTCGCAATATTCAAGTAATAGGTCACTGAAAATCTTGCAGTTAATTTCAAAGAATGATCCATGAGGATTTCTCTATGTGGTGAAGTCTCCCCGTCGTCCCACTCGATAAAGCTGACCCTAATATCATCTCCGATAGGCTTTCTATAATCAAACTCTTGAAGTTCATCTATTTCAACTACTAGAGTCTGATCCCTTTCAGCAACATAATCCAATGGAATGTTCAGGTCTTGACCATCAATAGAAACCTTGGGCGAAACTATCAATTCCTTGTCGGAGACAATTCCCAGAATCACAGGCGGGATTACGGTGGTGAATTCCCATATAGGGCCCTCTGTATCGTCTTCGCCGTCTGAAGCAACTATCTTCCAGTAGTAGTGGGCTCCCTCCTCAAGGTGAACCGGTGTATAAGTCTCTCCGGAAACTCCTGAAGCAACAAGGACAGTGTTCGCAGTCTTACCGAGATAGACATCGTACAACAAAGAATCCCCATCAAGGTCTTCGCATGACCAGCTAAGTGAAGTGTTTGTCGGGACACTTGTTTCGGCCATTTTGGGGACAGGATCGAATGGTGTGCTAGGTGGTCTATTGACATCAATTACGGTTATCTCGAAGCTTCCTGAAGAAGACGCTCCTTCTGAATCGCTTACAGCGATCTCAACATCATAAGTTCCTGAACTCTCGTAATCGGCAGCGAAGACGTATTGAATGCCTTCAATAATTCCCACACCGGTGATTAAGACGAAGGTAATCTCATCCCCATCGGGATCAAATGCATAATCAAGAAGGTCCAGAGAAAGGGTCTCGTTCTCTTTGATTATGAAATCAGGAATGACTATTTCGGGAGGCTGATTCGAGTCAAACACTGTGACCAGAAAAGTGCAGCTCCCCTGTCCCCCTTTGCCGTCCGACACCCGAACTTCTACCTGGTACACTCCAACTTGCATTTCTCTTGCATCAAAAAACAGTTCTGTTCCTATTATCTGCCCAAACTGGCCTACTAGCTCATAAGTAAGAGAGTCACCGTCGGGGTCTGTCGATAATTCACTCAAGTCTATGGCCATTTCCTCGCCGACTGAAATCCGAAGATCGCTGATTTCTATAGAAGGAGCTCTATTGTTATCTATAACCGTCACCTTGAACCTTCTGAAATCTGAATCACTACCGTTACTTGCTTGTAGTTTTACCCAGTACTCTCCAGCTTCATCATAACCGGGAGCGTAAAGGTAATAACTTCCCTTGATCTCGCCAACTCCTTCCAAAACCTGGAAATTCAGATCTTCGGCGTTCCCTGACAAAATGTAACTGGCCAGCAATAATTCAAGAGTTTCTCCCTCAGTGACAACCTGAGGATCTATCTGCTTCAGTAATCTAGCTCTGGGAACCAGACATGAAGAAGAAACCATCAGAACGATTAACAAACAAAGAGTGATTCTCAGAATGTTTTTAAGACCCATTTCAAACCTCCGACTTATTGTGCTTTGAGAACCAGCAGAGCTCCTGTGTTCTTTCCTGTCTGCCAGTCTTCCTGAAGCAAAACAGCGATTTCCTTCCCGTTGAAAACAATATCTACCGGATAGCCATCTAACTCTACATATTCTATCGTATTTCCTTTGCTATCCAAAATCTCAAGTGTTCCGGTAATGGTCTCAAGAACGTAAATTCTTTCCCCGCTGTGAAAGACTTTTATCGGGCCACAACCTAATAGATCATAATACTCCGTCCGGTAACTTGAAAGTTCCACAGTCATTATCTGGTCTTCGCCGGTCAGAGCAACCCATATCTTTCCATTATGGACTATCGGGAAATTCGGATACCGGCCAAGGTAGACTGTGTGTATTTCGCTGAAATCAGTTTTGGAAAGGATCTTTAGACTCTCCTCAACGTAGGAGATAAGAAAGAGCCTGTCGCCTTCGAGATGTATGTATGAAGGTCTCTTGCCGATATTCACTTCCTTTACCAGATTTCCCCATTCATCGAATACCAGCAGCCCCTTTTCGGTTTCATGAGACCGGGTTAACATATTGTAATTGTGAAAAAGCGAGATGAAGAAATGCTCTGAATCCTCTGTCACAGAGAGTCCAATCACCGGAAGTTTGTGCCTCTTGATTATCTCTCTCTTAGCAATATCCAGTACCAGGAACTCATAATCATTTGTGAGTATTCCGATTTTTCCATCTATGAACGATCCCGTAATCAGTCTGCTTGATGTTGGAATCTCATCGATCTTCTTCCATCTACTCGGATGTAAAGAAGCATCCACGACAACCAGCCTACCGCTGTAGAATCCAAAGCAGTACAGCTTTCCATCTCTATAGATGAGATCATTAATTCCGTCATTTCTCATAGTATCGAAAATCGTAATGGGCCTGAAACTGGCGTCGAAAACAACTAGTTCAGAGTCGCCTTTCACAAGAGTAACGTAGTACGTTCCGCTGCTGTTTTCGACCTCAACAATTCTCGAGGGCATAACTCCAAGTGGATATCTTTGCCCGAAAGTGATCGTTCCGAACACATTACCTTTAAGAATCAATATGAAAAGAAGAAAAAGCATTATTGATCTTTTCAAGGGCGCTTCACCACATATACCAGAAGATCTTCTTTGAAACTCGACGCGATATTGAAATCATGGGTGTAAACATCGATCTTGTTACCCCTTATAGAACTACCGGTGTCCTCAACAACAAAGAATCCCTTGTTCGGAGAGGACGAGAAAAACGGAATATAGACAATCGAGCCAAGAGGAATTACGCTGGGATCGGCGGCAACCGTTCGATATCCCTTCACGAAATCCCCACTTGCAGTCATTTTGAAAGAAGGCGATGTCGGATTCTTTGCATCATCCCACTCAGTGTACATCGTAACCTCAAAAGTCCCCGCATTATCGAAGATTATATCGGCTGGATTCACAGGGACATCTGCCTTCCAGAATTCAAAGTGGAGATTTCCCTTTGCATCTGATGCCAATCCAATGGTGTCTCCAACCCTTACAAAATCACCCTTGATAACCGTTCGGCTTCCCAGGCGTGCATAGACAGTCTTAAGGTTGTTCCCATGATCGACAACAACCATCTCACCGTAAAGATCGTTTACTCGCTCCGAGAGAATAACTTTACCGGGAAGAAAGGCGGTTATCCTGGAATTCGGCGGGACGGTCAGATCCATTCCCGGGTTGGCATAGCCGTAATCATAGCTTCCGAAGTTCGATTCAATTGAATCAACGAGAAAGTCAACCCCAAGATTCAAGCCGAAATGAGTAGCGATTGATGCCTTGGCCATAAGATTATCCAGTGAGAGAGGTATCTTTATCTCATCCCCTCGGAATATTAGGTCCCAGTTCTTGACCTGAGGATTCATTTCCTTCAGCTGATCTACTGTGACACCGTAAGCCTGCGCAATGTTCCACAGATTGTCGCCCGATTTGACTATGTATGACACGTAAGACATTGGTTCTATGGTCTCGTAAGCTGCCGCGCCAAGTCTGCTGCGAATATCGGAAATCTCTCCAAGAAAGGTGGTCATTGTCACATAATCCCTCTGTTCAGGCTGTTCCTGTTGCTCAATAGCCTCTAGATTGACCGCAAGCTCGCGTGTCCTGGAGTCCATTTCCTCAATCCTCAATACTAGTTCGTTGAAAACCTCTGCATCTATAACGGCCGATCCAACAGTCTCTTCAAGTTCTGCAAGCCTCCTTGCAATCGAATCATATCTTGCGCTATCGATGGCTGAAGTATCCGCTCTTGCTGCAAGCTGCTCGATCTTTAGCACGAGTTCTTCGTATTTCCCGTCATCTCGCTCAGGCTCCTGTTGAACAATAACAACTTCAGTGTTCTTTATCTCTTCTATTCTTCTGAGGAGCTCTTCGAATTTCGCCTCATCAATTGAGCTGTCGTAGCTACCCACTTCGGAGATTCTCTGGACGAGCTCTGTGTATCTTGAAGAGTTCAGAGATTCTAGGGCCTGGACTTTTCTGTTAAGATCGTCGATCTCCCGCGTCATTATGTTGGTTTCTACCGAGCTGGTCAATACTCCGTCGATCTTGTCATAGAGCGTCTTAACGATTGCTGCAGACGAGGCGGAGTCTATAACCGATTCAGCAAGCATATTCTTTATTATCTGAAGTTCTGCTCTCAGCGCTTCAAGCTCATCATAGCCTGTATAGGTGGGCTCTATTGCTTGAACAAAGTTTATGCGAAAGGCAAGCTCCTGTACAGCATCTTCAAGCTCAACTATCTTCCTTTGACTAAGAGCAATAGAGTCAATCTTCTCTTCAATAGCATCCATCTTTGCAAGAAAATCATCTCTAGTAATGAACGGAGAGTTACACCCCGTGAAGAGCACGAAAACAGGTATAAGAAGAGTAAGAAGGGTAACCTTTTTCAACTGAATCAACCCCCTCCCGCGGGAATGGTAATAAACTCAAGAGGCAGAAAAGTCATGTCAATCTCCCTGCCCTTGAAAAACTCCTTCAAGAGACCCAGACCGGATACAAGATAATCATAATCGCCCAACACCTCAATAACTATTGGCGTAATTTGAGTTGGCTCATCATCAATTATAACAGTTGCCCCAACGCAGCGCACGTATGTATATGGCAGTACTCTCTTCCCATTTAACGAAATCTTCGTAGCTCTCAAAGCGTATATTTCGTTCAAAATCATAAGGATATCGCTGTCATGGATAATGCTACTTCCTTTGAAGCCAGATTCAATTCTTATTCGAACGCCTTTTCCAACCTCTTCCTCGTAAAATACACTCCGAGGACTGTTAGAGACAACTGTTCCCGAAACGGCGTTTTTGACATCAACCATACTCGATTCTACAAGCGTCTTGAGCTCTTCCACCCGCCACTCAAGAGAGACAATCTTTCCTCTTATTCCCTCTATCTGGGTCGAGTAGTCTACAGTCTCTCTTCTGTCCAGTGAAGTGAGCTGATTCCGAATGTTTTGCATATCATTTGAGAGATTTGCCAATGAGTCCACAACGGAAGAACTGCTAACTGCAGCCGAGACAGAGTTCAGGCTCGTAATTATCCCCTGAAAATCAGTGATTATCTTCGAAAGATCCTGTCTCACTTCAAAAGAAGAGAGGGAGTCGAGATTCAGGTTGAGCTTGGAAACTCTTTCAGACATAGTTTGAAGTTTGTTCTCTATTTCCTTTGTGCTGAGACTCGAAACCATTTCGTCGCCAATCTGCCTGAGAAAGTAGATGTTCAAGAAAGCACCCAAAGCCACAATAATAATGAAGATAACAAAGAGAACCCAGATTCCTTTCAAGTCTTTCACTCCAAAACAAAAGCGGCGGCAACTCCGGCCGCCGCAGAGTCTACGACACTATTTTACCTTTTCCTTCAGTTCCTTTCCAGGTACGAATTTAGGAACTTTTCCGCCCGGTATCGTAATGGGCTTCTTGGTTCTCGGATTGACACCCTTTCTGTCCTTCCTTGTAGCTACCATAAATGTGCCAAAACCAACGAGTCTCACAACATCACCTTTAGACAGTGTCTTCTCGATGATCTCGATCACTGTGTCAAGGGTCTTTCCAGCATCTTTCTTAGTAACACCCGTTTTCTCAGCGATTTCAGCGATGAGTTCTTTTTTGTTCATACTGTTCCCCCCTTCGCATGAGATGTCGCTATTATTCTACCACTCAGAGCCCAAATTACCAAACTCCTTATAGAGGGCGATTCTAGCCTTCATCGGGAAGAAATCGGCCCTGAGAGTGCTGATTCTGCTTCAGGCTCGCGATTTGGCCTTCAAAGCTGTTAAGCCGTCGTCAAGCAGGCACATTGAGTGTATAATTGTTAGTGGAGGTGGTTCTATATGAGGAAACTCGTTATTACAGTTTTTGTGCTGTCTCTAGCCCTCGTATCTTTTGGCATCAATTACATAAATCCAGTTGGTCCTACTCTAATTCCGATTGCTGAGTTACTCTCCTCGGATATCTCTAATGAAGTCCCGGGTCTCGAAATCAATTTGTGGAGAAGCGTAGACGAAGCGATTTCAATGCTGGTTACAGGGAGGGCACAGATAAGCCTTCTTCCCGTAACCGTCGGAGTTAAGCTGGCAGCTTCTGGAGTAGATATTAAGCTCGCGGCAGTGAGCATGTGGAATGGCTTCTATTTCATATCTACAGAGAAGCCGATAGATGATATAAAAGACCTAGTAGGAACGGTGATCTACACCTTGCAGGCACCCGGTCAGACAGCAGACACCATTCTTCGCGGCGCCCTTGAGTCCCGTGGATATGAAGTCGGAAGAGATGTGTCGATAGTCTACGTAGGTGGTGCCGAGGCTGTGCAGCTTCTTGCTAGCGGAAAAGCCAAGCTCATACTTGTACCTGAACCGTTTGCTTCTCTTGCCGAGGCTCGTGTTCAGAGTGTAATAAGGTCCATGCCGATTGAAGATCTATGGGAAAGCTTCAACGATAGGAGAATCAACATTCCTACATCGGGGATATTCGTAAGCGGTTCTCTCGATAGAAGTGTTGTCGAATCATTTCTTCTCCTTTACCAGCAGTCCATGAGCCTGTCGCTCGCTAATAGGGAGAAGACTGCAGAGATAGTGTCAGAAAAGATGGGTGGCTTCCCCATTCCTGTACTGCAGAAGGCAATGGATACAGCAGGCTTTCTATTTGCAGACTCCGAAAAAGCCAGGGAAGAAACAACGATATATATTGAAAAGCTGCGGGAACTCGATCAGGAACTGACGGGTGATATTGATCTAGATGCTCTCTTCTTCTAGAAGGAAACAGCTTGCGCCAATTCTCTCGGTAGGTTTTCTTCTACTGGTGTGGTTTGTCGCATCTCTGCTGGTTTCAAGCAACCTTCTATTGCCTGGTCCAGGCGAAACAATAGCAGAATTCACGAAAATACTCTCAAGCGCTAGAGGCTGGTCGAATGTTGCCGAAACATGCTCAAAGGCTTTTATTGGGCTTTTTCTCGCGCTGGGGATGGCCATGGTGACCGGGTTTCTTATGGGTCTGATCGATGTATTGTATGAATTGCTCAGACCGTTGGTAGTGATTCTCCAGTCTATTCCCATCGTATCCTGGCTTGCTCTGGCGATCTTCTGGTGGGGGGTAGGGTTCTCTTCTCCAGTATATATTGTATTGCTTACGCTATTTCCTATCTTCACAATCAATATTGCAGAGGGAGTCAGAAACGTAGACAAGAAGTTGGTAGAGATGGCAAAAGTTTACAGGCTCTCCAGGAAGGTTGTTCTCAGGAAGATCTATCTTTCCTCTGCCTTTCCCTTCATAGTGTCGTCAATGAGAGTGGGGGTTGGAATCATGTGGAAATCAGTCGCAGTAGCTGAGTTCATGGTTGGGGCATCCGGTATAGGAAGAGCAATGTCCGATGCGAAGTACTCAATAAACACTACCAGAGTCTTCGCTTACACTCTGATCCTTGTGATTCTCGGCATACTTACCGAGAAGCTTCTAGATCTGCTAATAGGAAGGAGTGCCCGCTATGCACTTAAGAATTAGAGATCTGCATAAGCAGTTTGACGGGGAGAAGATAATAGATGGTTTCAGCTACTCTATAGACGGTGATTTCTTCCTAACGATCCTCGGCAGCTCCGGCTGCGGTAAAACCACACTACTGAGAATCGTCGGCGGTATCCTGAAGCCCGATAGCGGAACTGTTGAACTTGACAGCAAACGCTTGGGATTTGTATTCCAGGACGATAGGTTAATCCCGTGGTTGACGGCTGCCCAGAATATCTCCATTGTCTCACCTGGGTGCGACCCGGTTGAGTTTCTCTCATTTGTTGGACTGAAGAAGCATAAGAGCAAGTATCCTTCTCAGCTAAGTGGCGGGATGCGCAGGAGAGTCAATATAGCTAGGGCGTTAGCCTTCAACCCTGATATCATTCTTTTGGACGAGCCGTTCAGTTCTCTAGATGTTGTAATTAAGGACAGGCTGATGGAAGACATCCAGAAAATCTGGATGAGGAGGGGAATCAGTGTGATAATGGTTACACATGATCCTGCGGAAGCAGCGAGGCTCTCGACAGACATAATAATCATACAGGACAAACTTTCGAAGACTGATTCTATAGATCTCGGCAGTCCGGAAGAGAGAACAATGGACGAAATCGATCGAATAGCTCGTAGCCTGTTATCTAGAATGAAGGAATCTTCTTCATTTGTTCAATGAAACGTGAGTAAATTGAAATAGCCGTGATGTAGTATTTGCTGGCACAGAGGTGATTGAAATGGCGAAAATCCATGAGTTAATCGTTGATCTGAATAGCTTCGAATTCAAGAAGACGATAGATGTCGTTCTGGACCCAGACTTCACAGAAGAGATAAAGCTGACAAGCGCTGCAGAGACCCACATTGAATTGTATAAAGATAAGGATTCGATCATTGTAACAGGTTCGGTGAAAACAATCCTCGAAGAGAACTGCGCAAGGTGTTTGAAAGAAGTCTCAATCCCGATTGAAGGAACAATTGAAGCCACCTACGTCCTTCAAGACAGTGTTGTTTTTGCAGAAGACGGCACAAGCGCTGACCTGGATAATGTTCTGAGGCTTGAGGGAGATCTGCTGGACTTGTCAGAACGCGTTATTGAGGCTATAATTGTTGAGGTTCCTCAGAAGGTTCTGTGCAAAAGAGACTGTGCAGGTCTGTGCCCGTACTGTGGAGCAAACCTTAACGATGAGCAAAACCATTCGTGCCAGAAGAGGGAAGAGATTCAGGATGAATGGCACAAGGCTATTTCCGACCTGAGAGAGAAATTGAAGAGTTAGATATAGGAGGGATTAGAGTGGCCGTTCCAAAGCAAAAGCGAAGCAGGAGCAGAACCCGCTTGAAGCGCGCAAATACATATAGTGCGATCAAAGTGGCTGTTTCTACATGTCCAAACTGCGGCGAACCAAAACAGCCACACAGAGTGTGCCTGCACTGTGGCTATTATGGAGGAAGACAGATTCTTGAGATTGGTGAGTAACAGATGCAAGGCGTAAGAATTGCCCTCGATGCTTTTGGTGGAGATAATGCTCCCGAAGTTAACATAGACGGTGCTTTTCTTGCTCTCGAAGAGTTTCACGATCTTGAGATAGTTCTGGTAGGAAAAGAAGAAAGTCTCAAGCCTTTGCTGAAAGAGACGCCTGAAAGCTCAAGAATTCGAATAGTTGATGCGGGAGAGGTTTTTCCGATGTCGGAGAAGCCTTCTCTTTTGCTGAGAAAAAAGGAGACCTCTCTTTACAAAGCCGCACAGCAGGTGAAAGACGGAAAGGTCGATGCTTTTGTTTCTGCAGGGAATACGGGCGGGGTTCTTGCCGCCGCACTTTTCATTGTGGGAAGAATAAAAGGCGTTGATCGAGGCGCTATCGCCGTTCTAACCCCCTCCAAGAATGGATTCACCATACTGGTCGATGCCGGAGCAAACTCCGAAGTTAGGTCAGAGCACCTGCGAGACTTCGGCAGAATGGGCTATGAATACGCGAAGCTTCTCGGAAGAACCAACCCGAAGGTTGGGCTGCTTAATGTTGGTGAGGAGCAAGAGAAAGGTACTGAACTCACTAAGCAGGCATTTGACTATCTGAAAGCTGAACTAGGCGATGATTTTGTTGGGAATGTTGAAGGCAGTGATATCAACTACGGAGATGTAGATGTAGTTGTCTGCAGCGGATTCGACGGCAACATAGCTATGAAGTCGATGGAAGGAGCGGGAAAGCTGATTTCAGCAACGCTTAAGAAAGAAATCAAGAGGAGCGGTCTTTTCGGACTGATCGGTGCTCTCTTTCTCAAACGCGCGCTGGAACGGCTGAAAAGAGCTATGGACCCGAGTGAGTACGGAGGTGCTTTCATCCTCGGTGTTAAAGGGGCCGTTGTGAAGGCCCACGGCAATTCTAATGCCCTCGCCATAAAGAACGCAATTCGAGTTGCTTACCAGGGAGTCAAGGGCGATCTAGTTAAGAGCCTCGAAATGAAGATTGGAGAAAAGTAGTATGTGCGGCATTGTTGGAATGGTTGGAGAAGACCTCACAATAAGAAAACTTGTAGATGCTCTGAAGAAGCTCGAATATAGAGGCTACGACTCCGCAGGAGTTGCCGTAAACGGTCGAGAAGGTCTAAGAGTAACGAAGGCCGTTGGAAGGATTTCCGCTCTCGAAAAGGTTCTTGGAGAAGAGCTGGATTCGAACGTTGTTCAGGGAATTGCCCACACCAGATGGGCAACTCATGGAGGGCCTTCCGATTTCAATGCACATCCTCATACCGATTGCACGGGAAAGATAGCGGTTGTGCACAATGGTATTATCGAGAATTTCGACGTTCTGCGAATAGATCTAGAAAAGAAGGGCCACATTTTCAAATCGGTGACCGACACAGAGGTAATAGCCCATCTCATTGAAGACCATCATTCCGGTGACATTGTTTCAGCCGTAAGGCATACTTTGGTGGATCTTGAAGGTGCGTATGCGATTGGCGTTGTTCATCAGGACCATCCCGGCGTAATCGTAGCAGCTCGCAAAGGGAGTCCCCTTGTCGTAGGATCTACTGGCGAAAACGGCTATCTTGCCTCAGACGTTACGCCTCTATTGAAGCATATTAGAGACGTCTACTTCATCGAAGATGGAGAACTTGCCGTAATTCGTCCAGGCAGTGTAAGTATATCCAGATTGGACGGCACATCTGTTAAAAAATCATCAACTAGGATAACCTGGGGCGAGGACTCGGCTGAAAAGGGTGGCTATGATCATTTCATGCTCAAAGAGATATTCGAAGAGCCACAGACTCTTAGAAATGCTCTCATGTCCAGAATCAAGGATGGAGCTCCCAGGTTCAAAGAGATTGATCATCTGAAAGAAGAGATCGCGAAGGCTAGATCGATAACTGTACTGGCTTGCGGAACAAGTTACCACGCAGGATTAGTCTTCCAGAGATTCATACAGGACTATTCTGGGATTCGGATAGAAGTTGAAGTGGCTTCAGAATTTCGTTACAGAAGATTGCCGGAAGGATTCAGTGACCTTGTCATAGCTGTTTCCCAATCAGGTGAGACGGCAGATACTCTTGAGGGGATTCGTAAGGCGAAAAGACTTGGAACCAGAATCATATCTCTTACAAATGTTGTTGGGTCCACAATTTCGAGAGAGAGCGACGCAGTGATTTATATAAATGCCGGTCCGGAGATAGGTGTGGCAGCCACCAAAACTTACGTCGCACAGGTTGCAGTCCTGCTTCTTCTGGGAGCCGCCATCTCCAGCATCATAGGTCAAAGCAGTTCAGATATCGCAAAGATTGTTAATGAGCTGGAAGGGATGCCCACGGTTTTTGAGAATACACTCCCAGCCGCTAACGAACAGTGTAAAAGACTGGCAGCGGAATACTCCGATTTCAAACATTTCATGTACATGGGCAGAGGGTATAGCTATGCAACTGCCCTGGAAGGCGCCTTGAAGCTCAAAGAGATCAGTTATATTCACGCAAGCGGTTATCAAGCCGGAGAGCTTAAGCATGGCCCTATAGCTTTACTGGATAAGGACTTTCCGGTCTTTGCTATAGTTCCTGAGGATGAAATGAAGTCGAAGATGATTTCCAACATAATGGAGACCAGAGCTCGAGATGCAAAGGTTCTGGCTATCTGTTCAGAGAACGACAAAGAAGTCTCAAAGACCGTGAACAGTCGTATCGAGGTTCCTCGTGTTCTCGATCCCCTATATCCGCTGGTGATGTCACCTTATCTGCAGCTCTTCGCATACTACATCGCGGTTAAGAGAGGGCTAGATCCAGACAAACCGAGAAACCTGGCTAAGAGCGTCACTGTTGAATAGAGAGAATCAAGATCGATTTTGGCGCGGTTTTGGAAGTGGTTTTGCACGGATCGTTTTCTGAAGGGTTTTTTGCGGAGTACGGTGAACCGTCAACGGATGACCATGATATGAATAGGAGAATCAATTTGGATAACGTAGTTAAGGAAATCGCAGACATTTTGGATGAAAAGCATGGGGAAGACATCGTAATACTGGACGCCTCCAAGGTGTCAAATCTATCTGATTACTTTGTCGTAGCAACTGCCAATTCTGACCCCCATATGGGTGCTCTTCGAGAGGCGATACTCGAGTACATCGAAAAGGAAACCGTCGAGATCATCTACTACGACAAAGGAAAGGGATATGACTGGATGGTAATCGACGGTGGTTACTTCATCGTCCACATATTCAGTAAGAAGGGAAGAGAGTTCTATTCTCTCGAAGACCTTTGGTTGAATGCAAAGAGATACACATATAGAGATCTCGTCGCTGACGAGGACAACACACGGCAGTAATCGCAGTCGATCCCGGTGCCCCTTCTGTAGGGGTCGATCGGCGCAAAGCCGGAGGAAAACCAAAACGGAGGTGTATTTGTGTCGGTAGTATCTATGAAACAGCTTCTCGAAGCCGGAGTTCACTTCGGTCACAGAACGAGAAGATGGAACCCCAAGATGAAGCCGTATATTTATGGTGAGAGAAAAGGCATCTACATCGTAGACCTTCAGAAGACACTTAAGCTCATTGAAGAGGCCTATGAGTATGTGAGAAATTCTGCTCAGGAAGGTGCTACGTTCCTTTTTGTTGGCACAAAGAGGCAGGCTCAGCAAATCGTACAGGAAGAAGCGAAGAGATGTGACTCCTTTTACGTCAACAGCCGCTGGCTCGGTGGCCTTTTGACGAATTTCACCACGATCAAGAAGAGAATCGAGGCTCTCAAGAACTTCGAAGAAATGGAGGAGTCGGGGAAGCTCGCCGCCCTACCCAAGAAAGAGCAGAGTATGATCAACAAGAGGCTCGATAAGCTTAGAAAGAACCTGAGCGGTGTTAAGGAAATGCAGAAGCTTCCAGACGTGATCTTCATAGTTGATCCCAAACAGGAAGAAATTGCCGTTGCAGAAGCCAACAAACTTGGCATTAAGGTTATCGGTATCGCAGACACCAACTGTGATCCAGATGTAATAGACTTCATTATCCCCGGAAACGACGACGCCATAAGGGCAATTCAGTTGATCGTTCATACCATGGCCGATGCTATTCTTGAGGGCAGAGAGGGTCTAAACGCCGCTGCTCTCGAAACTAAGAAAGAATCGACTGCCGAAAAAACTGTCGAAGTCTCTTCAGATGGAGAAAAACCCTCCGAAGAATTAGTCGATGACTCAGAGGACGAAGAATAATAGAAGCAATTTACGCCTTTAGTAAGTCGGGGAGCCTTTCGGCTCCCATTTCTGATTGGCAGGAACTAGCAAAATGAAGCTATTATCTGAAAACCCCTGTATTCGCTGCTCATACTCCCATGATTGCAGAGCAAAGAAGATTCCGGCCGCGAAACCCCCAGAACGAGTCTGCAACGCTAGCGAGTATTAGGTTCGCTTTCTGATAGGCTATATTATAGTGGAATAGCCTGATACGAAAGGTCGTGAAATCTACTGGTTTAATGGAAGCTTATTGGTGAATCAGGAGGTGTCTGATGAAGAGGTTGATAATCGTTCTTACAATCACTATGGCATTACTAGTATTGTCTTCATGTTTCCCCGGGTCAGGCCCGAAAGTTCCGAAGTCTCTGCTAATAGATGATATCCACTCAAACTATACTGAGGTGTTTGAACCATCAAAAAGATACGAAACACTCATACAGGAATTCAGGGGGAAAGGTTATACAGTGGACCTGGCATCAGTAAAAGGATTCTCACCTGAGAACTACGGAGCGGTACTGGTAGCAACACCAGGCGATGCCTTCTCGGCTGGAGAAATCGCGGATCTCTCTGCTCTTCTTATCCACATTCCTCACCTTTCTGC
>NZ_JPGZ01000041.1:0-15215 GCF_003351125.1 Mesotoga sp. Brook.08.YT.4.2.5.2. | reverse complement strand
CTACACTTAGCCTGTTGGGATTAAGGGAGGTTGTTTTAATGAAGAAGATTGTTGCGATCATTCTGTTGGGTTTAGTTGCTTTTGGAAGTATGGCTTTTGCAGGACCTGGACTCTGGAAGATCCCCGAGGACGAGATAACCGTTGATGGTGGACCGGGTCTGTGGAAGATTCCTGAAGGTCATTGATTTATTAGAGTTGACATTATTCCGATTCATTTGAAAAGCTCGGAGATTATTGAACGCCACAATGCAGTTATTTCTTCTTCTTTAACACTTATTTCTTTGCGCTGAGAAAATTCTATGAATCTTGTGAGGAGACCTTTTGAGATCAATTGGTCGCCTTTTTCTTCTAGGTACTTCAGCGCTCTTGCTTTCGTTATGGCCTTTCTGTACGGCCTGTCGGTTGTCAGCGCGTCGAAGACATCGGCCACCGCAACTATTTGAACAAGCATGTGGATTTCGTTTCCCTTCAGGCCGTCGGGATAACCGTTTCCATCTATTCTCTCGTGATGGTGCCTAACAATGTCTCTTACTGCCTTCGGAAAATTCAGGTCTCTCAAGTAACGTTCGCCATATACCGGGTGTCTTTTTATTTCCGTAAACTCTTCTTCGGTTAAAGACGACGGCTTATTCAGCGTATCGAAAGGAATGTCCACCTTTCCATAATCGTGCAACATCGCGCCAATTGAAAGATTGAAAAGATCTATCTTCTCTAGGTCAAGTTCCTTTCCGAACTCATAGCAAATTTTTAGGACTCGAAGCGTATGGAGAGCAGTATAGTCGTCCTTAAGCCTTAACTCTCTGATAAGCTGACCGAAAACTGAGGAGATGCTCTCGAAAAGATTGTTCACAAAGTCCTTCAGATGAGGCGATGTTGTACTGTAGAGAGTAAGAGACTCGAATGCGCCAACAGAGTTTTCAAGAGCCCTAAAGTGCTCTCCTTTAACCTGCATTATTGACGCTTCAAGAATCAGCGTTTCTCCCTTGATGTAACTGGTCAAAGACTCATCCGGAAGAGACTTGAGTTGATTGAGATAATTCTCCGCTCTGGAAACGTTACCGCTCTTCACGTAGAAGTGTCCAAGAAAAATATATGATACTGCAATGTCTGTCCATTCGATATGAGAATTTATGAGCGATTCAAGTTGTTCGGCAATAACTGCCGCTCTGCTGAGGTCATTCATTTGAAGAAGAATCTTCAAGTTAATCATTAGTTTGTATCCTTTTATTGAAACCACATCGCATCCTTGGACCAGGTCAAGAAGCTCTATTGCCTCAGCAAATCTGTTCTTCGAGTAGAGATAGTCGATCATGTTCAGCTGAACCATTTGCATTCTTGCCGGTGATTCGGCCACTTCTTTTGCTCTCTCATAGAATTTCCATGGATTGTCACCGGTCTGGAGCTGAGTCGAGACCAGGCCAAGATCATTGTAGTATTCAAAGCGCTTCTGGGTCGGTACATACTCCTCCAGTTTCACGAGTTCGGCGAAAAGCGAGAGTGTTTCGTCTCCAAAGCCCATTTCAAATGAAGTCATCATATGGAGCATTTTGAGGTTGATTTCCTGTTCCTTTCCACATTCCTTTGCAATTAGATCCACTGCAAGCTTAGAAACAAGGTAAGCAATCTTGTCCTCTGAATTCCTGGCTAAAAAATACGCTAGAAAGTATATTCCTTCTGCCAGAAGCTCACTTTCCACATCGGAGAAGTCAAATACACCCGTCTCGTCGAATGTTTGAGAGTATGCAAAATCAAGAGCTACCAATATCCCGAGATCTTCTCTCGAGAGATCCTCTTCATCAAGAATAGCCCTCAGCTCAGACCTAAAACTCTCGGGATCATCATAATTGAATCTTAAGGCCAGACCGCAAACTCTAGAATTCTTCAAATCCAACTCCTCTTCCCCTCGATATTTTATCATGCGACCGCCTTTCTGGTAAAATCTCTTGAGTAAATTTAATTATGATGCATTACGATCAGAAAAGCGAACTAATGTCACTGTCCATGCTATTCAGTGACATTCAGCATCAATTATTGCTGCCTGCCATGAGTGTTAGCGCTGTTTAAAGTGCTGACAATAGGAATTGCTCAATATCTGATGACTTTGCAGGTGTCTGGAACGATTTCGACGGGAGGGCTGTTTATGGTAGAAGTCAAGAAACTCCTGGCCAAAGCTCTGGATGAGAACTGTTATGTGATAGAAGAAGAGGAAGTGCTAACAATTGTAGACCCCGGTTATGGTCTCTCAGAAGAGTTTACCAAACTTGTGAGCGACAAGCAAGTACGCATTCTTCTAACTCACGGTCATGCCGATCACACACACGATGCCGATCAGATTGCCGCAAGCGCGATTATTATACATGAATTGGACAGACCATTACTACTAGATCCAAATAAAAGCCTTCTCACCTTTTTCGGAAAAACCCGTCTTCTTATAGAAGAAGGCATGATTGTAACTCCCGAGATTCTTCACAGACCCTGGAAGTGTCTTCACACTCCCGGACATACAAAGGGTTCCTGCTGCTTCATGTACGGAGAGAGATACCTTTTTTCTGGCGATACAGTCTTCTCGAATTCGGTTGGAAGAACTGATTTACCAGACGGCGATGGAATAGAGATGGAGAGGAGTATTAGAAAGCTCAAGCAGTTCTTCATTGAAAGACCTAATTTGATAGTGCTTCCAGGCCACGGACCGGAAACGACGGCTCAAAGTATTCTTAGGGAGAACCCCTTTTTCACGTAGGAATCTCCTTCTTGAAGTTCCTTGATTTCAGCTCCTGAAGCTTCTTGTTCTGTCTGTTCCAGTACTTTCTATTGAAGAAGCCTGCTTCTACCTCTTCTTCCTCTAGAAGCGAGGTCATTTTTCTCGCAATATTCCTGCTCTTATCGAATGCCTGCTCCGAGAGATCATCTGCTTTCATTTTCCCGGCAGTCAACAACAGATCCTGTTCAAACTGAAGGCAGTACTCTCTCCACAACTCTTTTGCCTTTGAGTCTCGTAGAATGGCTAGCCGGATGAATTTCTCCCAGCTCCCCCAGTAGTTGATCCCGTCTTCCGGTTCGTCAAATGGAAGGCTTGATTCGTAGCTATCAAACCATACTGGCTTGAACACAGATAGACAGGGGACACTACTATTAGTTATCCATATTTCTGGCTTCTCTCCCAGAACAACTACCATCGAAGAAGTAGTCTGACTGCTGACTAATGAGGCACCGGCGTGCATACAAATATTTCGCATTGAACCGAGGTGTTTGCTATTTTCGTGATCTCTAAGAATCTCAAAGCTTCTTTCGATACTTACTTCTCCCTCTTCCAGAAGCTCTTGCATTCTTCTAAGTCTTGTTCCTGCGCCCGAGAATTTCCTAATTAGTTTCTTTTCGTATGATTCAGCAAAGCTAAACGCTTTCCCGGGCTTATGCCATCCGTGATTTTCTGCGTTTCGAATGACCTGAGGATGACCATCATCAAAGTCGTCTCCAAGAGTCAGACAGTTTGATATCGCGGCAGATCCTTTCACCTTCTTCGAAACCCAATAGCTATCGGAGGTTTCCAGAACCCACGCATTTTCTCTATCTGCTATCAGAAAAGAGTTGTGATAATATAGATATTTGGTGAAACCTCCGTTAGCTCCCTGACCGTAATCTTCAATCAACTCAACAATCGTTTTGACAGCATGTTCGGCACTTTCCGATCTCTCCAACGCAATCCTCAATATGTCCATACCCAGGAGACCGTCTCTCCGGACCGTCTCCTTCGTGAAAACCGCTTCATTTCCTATAACAACTCCCTTGTCATTGACTCCCATTTCGCCACCCCACATCCACGATGGCTTCGAAATGAGGATCGCGTTAGTCTCGCTAACCTGGCTGACTCTCTGCGTTGTTGTGAACAAATCCGTTCCATTACCTGATAAACGAGGAAAGAAATGGATCGATTGCGGTTCATTTGGCTCACGGTCGCTGTTCTTTCCGAAAATCGTTCTGCCATCTGCTGTAGAACTACCAAGAACTACAAAGGAATCACACATGATCTCACTTCTTATGGACTCTTCAGAAGATATCTCAACTGCCCAAAATACTCATGAAGAGCAGAAAGATTTGCATCGAGCGCCCGCTGGTTAGGAAGAAAATCTACGTAGCTGAGTTTTGTGTGGTCATACATGTAATCCGTTGGAAAAGGCGTAACACGTAGAGAGAACTTCTCAAACGAACTTACCGCCCTTTTCATATGAACGGCAGAAGTCACGAGAATTACACTGCTCCAGTTGAACTGACTGCAGATATCTGCCGTATAATTCGCATTTTCCCAGGTTGTCTGAGCTCTAGGCTCGACAATCACCCTGGCAGATGCGACACCTCGATCAAGAAGCCAATCCCTCATTAGCTCGGCAACAGTAGACGTTGATCGACCGGGCATGAATGATCCTGTCACAATTATCGGCAACTTTGTCTGAAGATGTAGAGTATATGCCTTCGATAACCGCGCTACGGTGTGATTGTCGAGCACCTGACCTTCAGGAGAAATGACTATCCCACTGCTTAGTACCACTATTGCCTGACCGTTCACGGCACGAGGAGCAGTGTATGCCCTCTCTAAAGGCTGAAGATAAAGGTAAGTACCAAGACCAGTTGAAAGTAGATACGCAAAGGAACACAGAACAATAACAACAATTCCTATTACCTTTGTCCGTCTTTCTTCGCCCTTTCTGATCAAGATAACTGCAATTATTAGAAAGATGAGTATGAAAAGTCCTGGCGGTGTCAATATTGCCGAAGCGAATTTTTCAAGATACAGCAATGCCGTCACCTTCTTTCGCTCTTTCCTCCAAGTGCAGCCATTATACCTTGAAGATTGTCAGTTATTATTATGTCGGCTTCACCCTTGATCTTCAAAAGTAGTCCAGGATCGTTTAGAGTCCAAAGCGCAACTTTTATTCCTCTGCTTCTGACAAAGTCGATGAGACTCACTCCCAGCTCAAAACCAATCTCATCAAACAGCTGAACCGGAAGATTAAATGAAAATGGTTTGTACTCCATGAGTTCTTCAAAATACTTGGCAGGATTCTTTCCCCTTGCTTCTTCACCGATAAGAAGCCCAATATTCGCCTGAATATCACATTCCTTAACTCTTCGCATACAATCGTGATGGAAGGAAGAGAAGAGAGTTCTTTCCATCGCATTGAAGCTTTTCACCAACGGAACAACTACATCAGCGGCCCGGGGATCCTTGATCTCAACATTTATATAGGCCGTTTCGGGAAGCTCAAGATAAACTTCTTCGAGCGTGGTAAGGCCTTCTGGATTGACGAGATTCATCTTCTTCAAGTTCTTGAAAGTCGTCTCTCCGACTACAACGTCTGCCCCGAATGTTCTCTTCAGATCGGGATCGTGATTCACTACAAGCACCCCATCGCTGGTAATTTGAACATCAAGTTCTACACCATCTGCTCCAATCTCAACTGCCTTGATTAAAGAAAGGAGGGAATTTTCCCCATCCCCTATACCCATGCCCCTGTGTCCTAGAATTATAGGTCTGGAATCCATAAGAACCTCCGTTTCCTGCAAATGACTTTCATCAATGCAAATCAACTTGACTTACATCTGAAACCCCGTTTCTCGCTCCTCAATTCCGGCAACTGCACATATTCACAATTATAGCAGCATACTTTGCCTGTTCATGAGTATACGTGAATATGCTGATTTTCTTCAGGAGAAGAAAAGGAATTATACTTGTAATAGACATTATATGGAGGCGATACCTTGGAGAGAATTACTGAGCATCCATTGCTTTCGTTTGAGCGCAGCGAGAAGATCACTTTCTTTTTCGAAGGGAGAGAGCTTTTGGCGTATTTGGGTGAGTCCATTGCGGCTGCTCTACATGCAAATGGTATAAGAAATCTGCGATACAGCCCCAAGAAAAACCGCCCTCAAGGGCTTTTCTGCGCAATAGGAAAGTGTTCTTCCTGCTTAATGGAAGTAGATGGAAAACCAAATGTTCGCACTTGCATAACTCCGGTGAGACCCGGAATGAAAGTTAGAAGGCAGTCAGGCAAGGGTGAGATCATTGAATAATCTCGATCTTCTTGTTGTAGGCGGTGGACCGGCCGGATTGTCTGGCGCATTAGAAGCAGCGAGAAGCGGTCTGTCGGTACTGCTGGTAGATGAAGCGGTTTCCACTGGAGGACAGCTCATCAAGCAGACACACAAGTTCTTTGGCAATGAGGGTTTCTTTGCGTCAGTTAGGGGATATGAGATAGCCGATAGATTGAACGAAGAGCTGAACTCATTCGAGAATGCCAGAATACTGACGGAGCACTCTGTCATCGCAATCTATCCCGACGGTGTCCCAGTAGTAGATATGAAAAGGGACACGACTGAAGTGTTAATGCCTAAGAAGATACTTCTAGCATCGGGCGCATCAGAGAAATTCCTGCAGTTCGAGAACAATGATCTACCAGGTGTATACGGAGCCGGTGCCGTCCAGACTCTCATGAACCAGTTCGGTATTCTTCCCGGCACGAATGTTCTGATGATCGGGTCGGGAAATATCGGCCTTATTGTCTCTTACCAGCTTATGCAGGCCGGTGCAGAGGTAAAAGCAATAATCGAGGCTTCTGACAAAATCGGGGGCTATCAGGTGCATGCCGACAAAGTGAAACGACTGGGTATCCCAGTAAATCTAAGGCACACAATCTCAAGAGCCATCGGAAAGGATTCAGTCAAAGGAGCTGTGGTTTCTGAGCTTGACGAGAGATGGAGACCGATTCCGGGAACAGAAAGAGAGTTCGTGGTCGATACCATATGCATCGCAGTGGGATTATCCCCATCGATAGAACTAGCTGCCCAAGCTGGTTGCGTGATTGAATACATACAGGAGTTAGGAGGTTATGTCCCTCTGAGAAATGATGACATGAGAACCTCAATACCCGACCTGTTCGTGGCTGGTGATGTTTCGGGAATAGAAGAGGCAACAACGGCAATGATAGAAGGAAGAATTGCTGGACTTACAATCGTTGAAGACTTAACTGGCAGATGTGATCAGGAACGGCTGAACTACTTGAAGGAAACATTAAGGAAGTTCCGCAGTGGTCCTTCTTCATCAAAGACGAGGTCCGGTATAAGAAAACTCGGAGGGAAAGTTGAGGAGGCTTCTTTCAGTGAAAGAATTGAATGTGACTTCGATAGCTACAAAGGAAAGTTGCGACCCATAATCGAGTGCTTTGAGCCGATCCCCTGTAATCCTTGCGAAACGAGTTGTCCGGTTGGAGCGATAAGAGTTGGAGAGAACATCAACTCTATTCCCACAATAGACTATTCCAGGTGTACTGGTTGTAGCATTTGCGCCACTAAGTGCCCAGGTCTTGCGATTTTTATGTTCAGAGAGAACAAAGACGGAACCTCATCGATCGGTATCCCCTACGAGTTTCTTCCCCTGCCCGTAAAGGGTCAGTATGTAAGTGCATTGGGAAGGAATGGGGAAGTGATATGTACGGCAGAGGTGGAAAGAGTAGCAAGGTCTCCAAACAAAACAAATCTTGTCTACATCATTGTTCCTTCGGAAGTTGCACAAGGAGTTAGAAACATTTTCGTGCCTTCACAAGAGGCAGAAACCATTGTATGCCGTTGTGAAGAAGTCACAGTAGATCAGATAAGAAAAGCGATAAAAGATGGGTATAAGGATTTCGAAGAACTGCGCAGGTACTTGAGAATAAGTATGGGACCCTGCGGAGGTAGGACGTGCAGACTAAATACTTTGATGATTCTGTCAAGGGAGACGGGAGTGCCTGTTGAAGAGCTTGCTCCAGGGATATTCAGACCACCTTCTATGCCTGTAAGCTTCAAAGCAATAGCTGAAACTGGGGTTGATGATAGTGAAGAGTAGGTACAAAGTTGTTGTTATCGGCGGAGGTGTAATCGGAACTGCAGTTGCCTTCTATCTTGCAAAAAATGGTGTGAGCGATGTTGTTGTTCTTGAAAAAGACTATCTTTCTTCAGGTTCTACTGGTCGGTGTGGCGGAGGCATAAGACAGCAATGGTCTGAGAGAATGAATGTGAGACTGGCAATGCGGAGTGTTGAGCATTTTAAGAGATTCGAAAGCGAAGTGGGGTTCGATATCGAATACTTTCAGGGAGGTTATCTTCTTCTGGCCTACACAGAAGAAGAGGTTTTGCTTTTCGAAAGAAACACCAAGATGCAACAGGAAGAGAATCTTGATGTTGAGCTCCTGTCAAAAAACGAAGCATCTTCGAAGTTCTCGTTTATCGACATGTCAGGTGTTAGAGCCGCCGCTTACTGTTCAAGTGATGGTCACGCAAATCCTCACCTGACAACGTTTGCATATGCTAGGGCCGCTGAGAGAATGGGGGTTGAGATCTTAACTCATACATCTGCAGAAAATATCATTACCGAAGATGGAAGAATTGTGGCTGTGCAAACAAGCAAAGGTAAGATCGAAACAGAAGTTGTCGTTAACGCTGCCGGCGGATACTCCCATGAGGTGGGGGCGATGGCTGGAGTTGAGCTTCCTACTGAGTCCTATAGACACCAGATCTTCGTAACGGAGCCTCTAGAGCATATTATGGATCCGCTGGTCATAAGTTTCGAGAATAACTTCTACATAAGACAGACAAAGGCGGGAAACTTCATCATGGGGCAGGGTGACAAGGACGAACTCCCTGGACATAATGTTACCCCAACTTGGAAGTTCCTAAGAGAAATGACCGAGAAGATGCCTAAATTCTTTCCATTCCTACGCGACGTTAGAGTATTGAGACACTGGGCAGGTCTCTATAACATGTCTCCCGATGCTCAACCCATCATCGATCGCGCCGTCGATATTGATAACTTCTACTATGCAATTGGGTTCTCCGGTCACGGATTCATGTTAGCACCGGCTGTTGGAGAGGCTGTCGCCGAATGGATAGTACATGGAGAACCGAGAAGCGTTGACATTTCAAACCTGAGCCTAAATAGATTCCAGGAAGGCTTTACAATAGAAAAAAACGTAGTATAGGAGGTTACGAAGATGTTTGAAGCGACAGATTTCCAGATAATCCCGCCTTTTGCAAACGAGCCTTATATCAATCCCGACGATCCCGACGTAAGATCCTTAATGAATCATGCTTTTGAGAAGATCCGATCTCAAGGTAAGGATTATGATCTGTTCATCGGAGGCAAATACTATTCGACCGACAAGAAAATCATCTCAACAAATCCAGCAAATCCAAATGAAGTCGTCGGGAGGGTTTCAAAAGCCAACAAGGACTTTGTGGACAAGGCAATGGAAACCGCTTATCAAGCATTCAAAACATGGAGCAGGCTGCCGGCTTCAGAAAGGGTCAAGCCTTTCCTAAGAGCTGCACGCATTATGAGGGAAAGACGGTTCGAACTTGATGCAACTATGATTCTCGAAGTTGGTAAGAGTTGGATAGAAGCAGACGCCGATCTTGCAGAAGCGATAGACTTTCTTGAATTCTACTCTAGAGAAGCCCTCAGATACGCGAGTCCTCAGCCACTTGTTCAGATTCCAGGCGAACTAAATGAACTGATATATATCCCGTTAGGAGTTGGGGCAATCATTCCTCCCTGGAATTTCCCTGGGGCGATTATGGCTGGTATGACAACAGCGGCCGCAGTTTCGGGAAACTGTGTACTACTGAAACCCGCATCGGACTCACCGGTGATAGCTGCTAAATTTGTTGAAATACTTAAGGAAGCGGGACTTCCAGATGGGGTAGTCAACTTTGTGCCAGGTTCGGGAAGTGAAATCGGCGATTATCTGGTAGAGCATCCGCTTACAAGGTTCATCTCGTTCACGGGTTCGAAAGAAGTTGGATTGAGAATTAACGAACTGGCGGCAAAGCATAACAATGGGCAGATATGGGTGAAGAGAGTGGTTCTGGAAATGGGAGGCAAAGACTGTGTGGTCATTGATGAAACGGCCGATATTTGTGCAGCTTCATCTGGAGCTGTAGCTAGTGCGTTTGGCTTTCAAGGGCAGAAATGTTCCGCCGGATCAAGGATTATCGTGGTCGAGGATGTCTATGACGAGATAGTTCGATTAGTGAAGGAGAAAACCGAGGCTCT
Source organism: Mesotoga sp. Brook.08.YT.4.2.5.2. (assembly GCF_003351125.1). NCBI lineage: Bacteria > Thermotogati > Thermotogota > Thermotogae > Kosmotogales > Kosmotogaceae > Mesotoga > Mesotoga sp. Brook.08.YT.4.2.5.2. The sequence goes on along the minus strand of NZ_JPGZ01000041.1, from coordinate 5,131 downwards.
AACCGTCGGAGATACAACTGATCCTAGCAACTACATCGGCCCCGTCATCAACGAAGGCGCAGTGGCCAAGATTCTGAGCTACATTGATGTTGGGAAGAGAGAAGGCAAATTGATAACCGGAGGTAACTCTCTCCAAAGAGAAGGATATTTCATAGAGCCTACAGTGTTTGCCGACGTGTCGCCTGATGCAGTGATTGCACAAGAAGAGATCTTCGGACCGGTAACAGCGATTATCAGAGCACACGATTTTGATCACGCAATCGAGATTGCCAACGGTACGGAGTACGGACTAACCGGGGCGCTTTACAGCAAGGATAGGAAGAGAATCGAGAGAGCTAAGGCAGAGATTCACGTTGGAAATCTATACTTTAACAGGAAGTGTACTGGAGCACTTGTAGGCGTTCAACCGTTCGGTGGATTCAATATGTCTGGTACAGATTCCAAAGCAGGTGGAAGAGATTATTTGCTGCTTTTCCTCCAGGGAAAATCGATTAGCGAAAAAATCCTCTAGTATGCAAGAAGGCCCTTTGCGGGCCCTTCTTGCATTATCAATTTCGCTCCACAACTCTCTTGACCCAAACTGTTCCGCTGAGATGGATGGTTGCTGTTGAAGTTGAAGTGGCGGCATATTTGTAGATTGCCACCCAATGGATATCTTATGCCATCCCACCAGTGATAATCTCGAGAAGTATTTCCAGAGCCTTGGAATCTCTCGATTCAATTTCGAAATAGTTTTCTCCCGGATTAATCACATTAAATAGCCTGTGATCTGCTATGACAGACGGGTTGTCTAAAAACCTCGGCAGATCTTTGTTTTCTTGGCTCTCTGAACACGTAAAAGTCGATGTTTATTGAGTCTTGTGGGTGAGGGTTTTGGAGAGCCCATTCAACTCGCGCCATGACTTCAAGACCAACAACTGCGAAATTGTCAGGAAGATCCAACTGCGTCTGCTTTCTGGCCTCGCAAACCCTTGGAGCTTATTCCATTCTCTTGTGCAATCTCTTCAAGTGTCTTGTCTGTCTCTGCAAACTCCTTAGCTAATCTAAGTTTGAACTCAGGATCATAACTCTTGCCTCTCGGATGCTTCATCCATATTCACCCCTTCTTAGTCTACTATTCCTAACTTACTTGTCCAATTCCCCTGGGGGGTGAATACGCAAATGATCTCGTCCAACTAAGGAACTGTCTCGGTTCCGAAGGCAAAGCTCGAAAACGCAACGGAACTCCCGCGAAGTTCAAAATCAATGGCTTCTTTTATCCCTTCAACGATCGGAATAGATACTGGAAACAAGTACAAGCATGAACTCGCGAACATGATCACGAAAGATCAAGAGAGTAACAAGAATGCTTTCTTCAGTATTTATAACGCCTCCCTTCTCATTTTCCATTTATTGAGACTAGAATCTTAATCGATTATCGCCATTACTTCTTTCACAACATCGTCGGTCAATCTTTCCTTCAAATCTAGGGCTTTGAGGTTTTCTCTAAGCTGTTCAACCCTACTAACTCCAAGGATAATTGAACTAACGTTTTCATTCTTGAGGATCCAGGCAAGTGCCAGCTGAGCGAGTCCCGTCCCGAGCTTCTCTGCGACATCTGCCAGTTTGGCAACCTTTCTTAGATTTTCTTCAGAGAATATTCTGTTCTCTTCAAGGTGCTTTTTCAAACCGGGGAACTTGGCTAACCTACTGTTTTCCGGAATACCACTGTTGTACTTCCCCGTAAGAAGACCACTGGCAAGAGGGCTCCAAACAGTAAGACCAAGACCGTACTGTTTGTAGATAGACTGATACTCCGATTCAACCCTTTCTCTCACAAACATGTTGTACTGCGGCTGCTCAACAACAGGAGGAATGGCATTCAACTTCTCGGCAGCTTTGTGGGCTTCTTCCAGCTCTTTAGAACTCCATTCAGATGTCCCCCAGTAGAAGGCAAGACCGTTTCTGACAATGTAATCCATTCCAAGGACTACTTCCTCCATCGGAGTCTCGGGATCCGGTCTGTGAGCATATAGTATATCAACATAATTAAGCTGGAGTCGTTTGAGAGAATTCCAGGTCCCCTCAAGAAGGTGCTTTCTTGAGAGTCCCTTCTGATTTGGTTTGCTTCCTCCCCAGAAGATCTTCGTGGAAACGACAACTTCCTCTCTTTTGAACTCCTTCAGGATCTCGCCCATCATTGATTCGGCCATACCGCTGGCGTATGCCTCAGCGGTATCAAAGAAGTTAATTCCCGCTTTATATGCCTCTCTCATGGTTTCTCTTGCGTTATCGATATCTAGTTGCGCTCCAAAAGTAAGCCATGATCCGAGACTCAGCTCACTAATAAGAAGACCACTTCTTCCAACTTTGCGATATTCCATAACTTGTCGAACCTCCTTCTCAATGCCGATATAGATTGTTTTAATTATATCATTGTATTCTTTGAAACAGATCATGTGAAGGGGGAAACGACAATCGGTTAGCAAAAAGCTTTTGAGAACACGAGAGCGTGGTTTGATGTCAAAAAGCAGGACGATAAGGGCCGGAGCAAGGTTTGTTTTGCAGCCAGAACGGCCAGTCAAACTGCGTATGGTAAGCCTCTGGTTGCCCGTCCACCGCTTCTTTCATGCACTCGGCAAATCCCTGATCTCATCAACAGTATCTGGACTTCGATTTCTACATATGAATAGGATCAACGTTTGGCGACTTTTTATCATCGACAGAAAGAGTATTGGAGTGAACCCGTTACACACAACTCAGTTGTTGAATGGATTTTCTTTCTTCTCTGATAAACTTGGAGTGAGATAAGAAGAGGAGGTGTTGCATATGTTGGAGAGAACGGATGGGGTATCCGGCATAGAAGGTATCACTTATCAAACTTTGAGCGGTCTCAGCTATTGGGCTGGATTTGTCGGTATATGGACTATAGTAGGTGCCGTTCTTGGGATTATTGGGTCTATCGTAGGTATGGTGGCAAACCCCTTCTCGATTTTCGGTGCTATAAGCGCAGTAGTTGCTTTGATTATGGGGCTGAAACTTAGGAGTTCGAAGAAGGAATTAGACTCGTTTGTCCAATCAAAGGCGTCAATCAACTTGGAAATTGCGCTTGACAGCCTTAGACATTACTTCAGAATTCAGGGAATACTAATAATCCTAGCCCTTGTATTCATAGTTATAACAATAGTTTCCATGGCTGCTATGGGTAGTCTAATGGCAAATTACATGAATAGCTTCTGAAATAGCCAAACTTTGGAGGTGACTAGTTGTTCGTTCTGAATATAGTACTTTTCGCAATAATAGCTATACTCGTTCTCCTTTTCTTCCAGTCGAGAAAGAAGACGAGTTTCAAATCGGAATCGATAATCCATAAGGTAGAGAGAATCTCTGAGTTGAGCACTGCCAAGATGACTACCTTGCTGATTTTCGAACCCGAGAGAGGAAGTCTCGTTCCAGGAACGGTCCAACGATTCATCTTCATCGTTCCATTCCAGGTACGTGGTTATCTCGATCTGAGGAGATTAAGGGAAGATTCCATAGAGGTCCATGAAGGTGAAGCAAGAAGAATAAAACTCACCCTTCCTGCTCCCAAACTCGAAGTGACGATACCTCAGAGTAAGATTCCAGACATCAAAGTAATCAATCAAAGCGGAGTACTCGTAAGAATCTTTGGTAACAGGGATATGCTTAAGACATTTCAGTCATACAGTAAGGAGATTGAGAAACAGGCACTTCAGAGTGCATATGAGATGGGGGTTGAAGAGACTTCAAAAGAAAGCGCGAGAAACTTCTTTCATGGGCTCTTTCTTGGAATGGGATTCGATGAGGTAGTTGTTCTTTTTGAGCAAGATCAGGTGCCTGACGCACAACCTTCATCTGAAACGATCAGAAGTGAAAGAAAAGGTTGAGCTTACAGAAGCTGACGTCCACGAAATGAAAACATTTAGGTCAATCAATACAACGAACTCAGGTTTCGATTAGATAGAAAGGGGGATGTTTATGAAGAGATGGATGGTCTACGTTCTAGTTGTTGCTGGTGTGGCTGCAATAATACTTATTATTACGCTTCCCGGAGTCCTAAACAAGGAGCCGCAGATAGAATTACCTGTGCAGGTGGTCAACCAGGGTGAAAAGCTCTCTGTGAATCTGAAGCAATTTGTCAGTGATGAAAAAGTTGACGAGGTTGCTCTTGAACTGATAGATGGGCCCGGTGTTTTGTCTGGCTTTTCTTACACTTTTGAACCAGGGTTTTCGTACGCTGGGGAGATCGCTGTCAGGATTCGCGCAACGGATGAACAAGGAAAGAGCTCTGAAGATGAAATGCTTGTTAATGTGATAAGGGTGAATCGACCTCCCGAAATCGATACATCTCCTGTTGTAGTGAATGAAGGAGAGACGCTTTCTATAGACCTGAATTCAATTGCCGTTGATCCAGATGGAGACAACCTGGAATTCTCGGTTGAGGGGCCGGGCGAGCTGGAAGGAAGTATCTACACCTATTCCCCAGGCTACAACGATGCCGGTAATGGCGTCTTGAGAGTAATTGCCAGAGATACTCACGGTAATGAGACAGCTCGCGACATTCCACTCGAAATCATTGATGTCAATGCTCCACCAGTAGTAATGCAAATCAAGAATCAAGTAGTCAACGAGGGAGAACGTATATCGGTGGATATTGCCTCTGCTGTCGTCGACGTAGATGGAGATGAAATCTTCTTCAGTATAGAACAAGGTCCTGGACTACTTGAAGATGGTTTATTCGTATATGAGCCTTCTTTTGCAGATGCTGGAACGAAGAGCGTGATTATCAGGGTAGAAGACAGTTACGGGAACGAAGCCTTTTCAAGCTTCGAGGTCGAAGTCAAAGACTTTAACCGTCCCCCAAAGCTTCTCTTAAGTGACATCGTCTTGAACGAGGGCGATACAGTGGAAATTGACTTCGTCGAAAGGGTTATCGATCCCGATGGAGACGAGGTAAGCTTTGCTATCGAAGGACCGGGAGAAATTGTCGATGGCAAGTACAAGTACACTCCTCGTTTCGGCGAAGCTGGCGAGGAATCTGTTACAGTATTCCTGGAAGACGAGAAGGGTGGAACAAGTACTGCAGCTTTTAGAATAAGAGTGAACGAAGTCAACAGACCGCCAACAGTAT